>DAOWHJ010000141.1 GCA_030641485.1 Pseudomonadota bacterium | reverse complement strand
GTTTGCTATAATTCCTGCCAACCTGGCCCGGATACGTCCTAATCATGCGATGGTGGACGATCAATATTTGCATCGGGTCTTAACGTCAGACGGTGTCGTTCGCCATTTTCGGAAAGTTGCATCTAAGACCGCACAACCGGCACTAAGCCTCAAGAAGATCAGGGCCACCCCAATCCCCCTCCCGCCCCTGGCCGAGCAGAAGCGGATTGCGGGGATTCTGGATGCGGCGGACGCCTTGCGGGCCAAGCGCCGCGAGTCCTTAACCGAGCTCGACACCCTCCTCCAAGCCACGTTCCTCGATATGTTCGGTGATCCGGCTACCAATCCGATGGGGTGGGATTTGGTTTCACTTGGAGAACATACTTCAAAGGTTGGAAGTGGAGCCACCCCAAAGGGAGGCAACGAATCTTACAAGACCGAAGGTATCGCTCTAATTCGCAGCCTTAATGTCAGAGACGGCAAGTTTCAGTGGAAGAATTTAGCACGGATTGATGACACGCAGGCAAGTAAATTGGCTAACGTCGTCGTGGAAGCCAACGATGTCCTGCTAAATATCACTGGTGCGTCAGTTGCCCGTGTGTGCTATGCTCCTAGACAAATAATCCCCGCCCGGGTGAATCAACATGTGTGTATCATCAGAACAACGGCCTCCGTCGAATCAAAGTTCCTCGAGAAACTTCTTCTATCAAACTCGATGAAGCGCAAGTTGCTCAGAATCGGTGAGAGCGGAGCTACTAGACAAGCAATCACAAAAGCACAGGTATTGGGTCTCGAGATTCCCCTCCCACCCCTCAACCTCCAACGCCGCTTCGCTACCATCGTCGAATCGATCGAACAACAAAAAGCCCGTCTACGCGCCCACCTGGCCGAGCTCAACACGCTTTTCGCCTCCCTCCAACAACGTGCCTTCAACGGGGATCTGTAACCATGAGCAACTTCGCCTTCCTGCCCCCCGAGTTTCGCACCGTCGCCGAATCCGCGACCAAGGCGGAAAGCCACATCAAGAGCGACCCACGGGCGGCCTGTTTCCAGGCCCGGTTCACACTGGAGGCGATGGTTCACTGGCTCTATCGCCACGACGCTTCGTTACAGATGCCCTACGACCACAAACTTGGGGCGCTGCTCCATGAACCATCCTTTCAGAATTTGTTGCCTGAAGCGGTTTTCCAGAAGGCGCGGGCAATCCAGAAACAGGGTAATCTGGCGGTTCACAATGCGCGGCCGGTGAGCCAACATGACGCCCTGCATTTGGTCAAGGAGCTCCACCATATCAGTTACTGGCTGGTACGAACCTACACCCCCAAGGCCTCACGGGAAGGTGCGGCCTGGCGGGATGAGCGCGTACCGCAACCGATCAGCGGAACCGAAGTGGTGCCACGCCAGGAGTTGGAAGCGCTGGCAAAACAGTTGGCTGAGCAGAACGAGGCCGCACTCAAACAACAACAGGAACGGGATAAACTTGACGCCGAACTCCAGACATTACGCGAACAGCTTGCCGAAATTCGCGCCACCAGCGAACAACAGACCGACCCGCATGATTATTCAGAGGCGGAAACCCGGCACTATCTGATTGATGTCGATCTCCACCGTGCCGGATGGCCGCTCGACCAGCCCCGCGACCGGGAATATGAAGTCACCGGCATGCCCAACAGTAAGGGTATCGGTTATGCCGATTACGTCCTCTGGGGCGATGACGGCAAACCGCTGGCAATAGTCGAAGCCAAAAGAACCACTGCCGACCCGGCAGTGGGGCAACAACAGGCCAAGCTCTACGCCGACTGCCTGGAGACGATGCACGGCCAGCGTCCGGTTATTTTCTGCACCAACGGTTACGAGACCTTTATCTGGGATGACACCGCCTATCCGCCGCGTCGAGTGGCCGGGTTCTATAAAAAGGATGAACTCACCCGGCTGATCCTGCGTCGTTCGCAATGTCAAACGTTGGACGTTGCTGCGGTAAAGGACGCCATCGTAGATCGTTATTACCAGAAACGCGCCATCGGTAGCATCTTTACGCAGTTCACCTCGTCTCGGCGCAAAGCACTGTTGGTAATGGCCACCGGCACGGGTAAAACGCGGACGGCGATTGCCCTCGTAGATGTGCTGCAACGGGCCGGCTGGATCAAACGCGCCCTCTTTCTTGCCGACCGGATATCGCTGGTGCGTCAGGCAACCAACGCCTTCAAGAAGCACTTGCCGGAGTCGAGCCCGGTGAATCTGGTCACCGAGAAAGAGAAAGATGGGCGGGTCTACGTCTGCACCTATCCGACGATGATGGGACTGATCGATGAGACTCGTGTAAGTCATGGGAACAATGAGGCGCGTTTTGGCATCGGCCATTTTGATCTGGTAATCATCGATGAGGCCCACCGCTCGGTCTATCAGAAGTATGGTGCAATATTCCGCTACTTCGATTCGCTGCTGGTCGGCTTAACCGCAACCCCGAGCGAAGAGGTGGACAAGAATACCTACGATCTCTTTGATCTGGAGTCGGGAGTACCAACCGACGCCTACGAACTTTCGAAGGCCGTGACGGACGGTTTTCTCGTACCACCCAAGGTTGAACAAGTGGATTTGAAATTTCCCCGCGAGGGCATCAAATACGACGAGCTCAGCGACGAAGAGAAAGAGCAATGGGAGAGCCTTGACTGGGGTGATGATGCGAACGGCGGCCGTCTGCCCGACCGGGTCAACTCCACTGCCATCAATAACTGGCTCTTCAACAAGGATACCGTCGACAAGGTACTCCAATACCTGATGGAAAACGGCCATAAAGTCGAGGGTGGCGATCGCCTCGCCAAGACGATCATATTCACTCGCAGACATGAGCATGCGAAGTTTATTGAAGAACGCTTCAACTACCACTATCCACACTACGCCGGACACTTCGCCCGCATTATAGACAATCAAGCCAAGTATCCGCAGAGCCTGATCGACGACTTCTCGATGAAGAATAAGGCACCACATATTGCCATCTCGGTAGACATGCTTGATACCGGCATCGATATCCCCGAAGTGGCAAACCTGGTCTTCTTCAAGCCGGTCTACTCAAAGATCAAATTCTGGCAGATGATCGGCCGCGGTACCCGCCTCTGCCCGGAGTTGTTCGGACCCTATGAAGATAAGCCAAATTTCCGGGTATTCGACTTCTGTTTCAATTTCGACTTTTTCCGCGAGAACCCCGAGGGCATTGAAACCGGAAACAACGCCCCGCTCGGCACCCGACTCTTCCGCGCCCGGATTCAGCTACTGGGGCACGTCCAGACGACACCAGAGTTAGATCCGGATGCCACGCTCAAAAGAACGCTGACCACAGGACTACACGGAGAAGTAGCGGCGATGAACCGGGAAAACTTTATCGTCCGGATGCACCTGGAAGCGGTGGAGCGTTTCCAGAATCGCGATCCGTGGGAACAACTCAACGACACCGATCGTGAGACCCTGCAGCGCGAAGTCGCGGGTTTACCAAGCGAGATAGAGACCGATGATATCGAGTCCCGCCAATTTGACCTGATGGCTCTCCGGATGCAACTGGCCCTGGCCGGAAGCGACACCGCAACCCTCGAAAGACACCGCCAGCGCGTAATGGAGATCGCCATGCTGCTGGAGGAGAAAAGTACCATTCCGGCAGTAAAAGCCCAACTCGCATACCTCGCCGCCGTGCAGGAGAACATATTCTGGGATGGCATTGACCTAAACGGATTGGAGGAGTTACGCCTGCGCCTGCGGGGTCTAATGCCCTTCCTCGACAAGAAAAAGCGCAAAATCGTCTACACCGATTTCAAAGACGAAATCACTGCAGTACGAGTGGGAGAGACGATCAACATCCCCAAGATGACCGGTGCGCAGTACGAGAAGAAGGTTAAGGATTACCTGAGCAGTCACCTAGACCACATCGTGATCCACCGCTTGCGGACCAACCAACCACTCACAGAAACCGATCTGCAGGGACTGGAGAAGGCCCTAAAAGAGATTGGCGAAGAGGATGGCGAAACCCTGCTCTCCAGCCTGTTGACCCGCACCGAAGCACCCTCGCTAGCCCATTTTGTCCGCACGCTCGTGGGGATGGATCGCTCAGCTGCTCAAGCCGCGTTTTCCAATTTCCTTACCGACCGTAGCCTGACTCCACCTCAGATTCGCTTTGTCGAGATGATCATCGACCAACTTACAGCGCGAGGCATAATGGAAGAGGGTATGCTCTACGAACCACCCTTTAGTAACCTCCACGCCGGAGGCCCCGACGAGCTCTTTGCCGGTAAGGACAATGTAATTGAGGGGATATTTGAGGCGCTCAAATCGGTACATAGCGGAGTGATGGCAACGGCGGGGTGAAACCGTTGGTGGCTTTGTTGCTTACAAGCAGTCCCACCCCTCACCCCAAAGTCCGCAATCAGGCATTAAAGTGGCCCCCTCCCATATCCGCTATTGTGTGCCCGCGCGTGCGGAAAAGCAAGAGAAGGTAAAAGTAGCAGACAACAAAGGTCGTATTTTCTCCTTGACACCATTACTCCCACGGTATAAGTTAGCCACTAACAGGACAATATAGCTATTGACAGAAAACAGAATTTATGATAACTGGCAACGCTCAAATCGTAACAACTCAATTCAATCAATAAAATACCTGGAGAAAATAGTGGACTACGAAGCCTTATATGCGGCTGCCGAAAAGATACAAGAGCAATCAGAAGATATAGGGAACAATCTAGCCGAAAAGTTTGACGAGCGCCAAAGAAAATACGAAGTAGAGATTGAAAATCTCAAGTTTTCTGGAGATGAAATGAAACAAGCTTTCAGCTTATAACCTAAACAAAACTTGTTTTAATAGATTTTCACCTAATTGAAAGAGAGGACTTAGTTCTCTCTTTTTTTTAACTTCAGGTCACTGGAATTGAATCCTTACACAGTTACAAAATTTGTGGAATCAACATTCCACACTCTCTTTTCAATAGACTCTGACAAAAGCATACATGCAAAGAAAAACCAAATACTATACCTTTGCAACTACCTAAAAGAAAAACAAACAAAAACGATAATAATTGAACGCGACTATATCGATCGTTCCTACCTCGAAGACTATCTATCTTATTACTCAAGATGCTTTAACCAATACGGCAAAAAATGCAAAAGATTACATTTTTTCAAAGACTATGACCCATTGCCAGGACTATCTCAAGAAGAATTTGAGCAGTGGATCATAGGTGATGATTGCATTTTGGACGACTCTCGCCTGACAGAAAACTATATTGGATTTGCCGTAGTCAAACCCTTACCAGAAACTGTAATTGGAAGAACTTGCCTAGAAGCACCCCAAACAACATCCACAAACAAACAATTTTTTTTCCCCACAACCAAAAATTACGAGGCTGGCCTATGCGGATTGACGCTTAAAATTGAAAATAGCCTACCTTTTCAAGAACAAGATAAGATAACTTCAGCTTGCGCCACTAGCGCCTTATGGACACTCTTCCATTCATATTCACCAAATAGCGGCCTGGTAAAATCACCTAGCACTATCACAAAAATAGCAAGTAATGGATTCTTTGCCGGGATTGACCAGCAAACACCCGGCTTGACACCTGAAATGATGGGAGCAGCTTTATCTTCTGAAGGGCTCCAGCCTCTCCTGATCAAATTAAAAGATGACTCTGACTCGAACAAAACAAAGGTAACACAAAAAGCTAGAACATATATTTATCCATATTTAAAAAGTGGAATCCCCGTTCTACTCGGAGTAGATGCATACAAGTATGACGAAGTAGACAAAGCTTATAAACACAAGGGCAAACACGCTGTCACTATTTGCGGTTATTCGCTCAAACAAAACATCAAAACATCCAACCACACAACATACGATTTTATTCTAAAATCTGAATTTATTGACAGTCTCTATGTTCACGATGATCAGGTAGGCCCCTTTGCCGAATTAAGTGTCTCCCTTGAAAAAATGTACGACAACAACTTCGCAGATCCTAGTAAAAAAAGAAAAATACACCGAGAAGCCTGCCTTAGATACGACCCAAACAAAACAAACTGTCCATACATATACTCTCCAAGTAATATCATTATTGGACTATACCATAAGATCAGAATATCCCTCCCTACAATCGAAGATTGCTCTGCCAAGTTCTCTGACTTTTTATCTGTGCTTGCATCTAAAGATGACAACATAAAAACAATTATTTACCCTAGAGGCAAGCCTCTAATTTGGGATATTTTTTTAACCTCACCTACAGCTGTCAAAGAAGAAATACACAAAAACACCCAACTCTCGCAAAGCACAAAGCAACATCTTTTAAAAACAAACCTACCCAGATACATATGGAAAGCCAGAGCAAACAACGACGATGGTGCTTTATTTGAGCTGCTTTTTGACGCAACAGATATTCCCCAAGGAACAATTTTCATCGACCTGATAGAACTTGAAATTAAATTCAAATCTCTTATCGATGTAGTGTGCCAAAGAGTAGAGAATATCCCCGAAAAAATCAGAAAAGATAAATACGGAACAATCTATAAAGTTTTGAAAAGAATCTATTCCAGAACTGGTGATACAAAACCACATTTATCAGATATCTATGGACACCTCAGGCCTCCTCTACTCTTCAAACCTCATGAAAAAAATAGCTTAGAAGAAATAATTAAACACCCAGATTTAACTGTAATACGCAAGCCTGGTGATGAATGTGCACTCAGTGAAGATAAATACATATGGGCAATATCTGAGGAAGGAGATATATGCATAGCTCCTGACAATAACTCACTAGGCCATCCGTGCCTAGTGGGAGGTGGTTTTGCTAGAATTTGTGGGGAGTTAACCCTTGATGAAGATGCATACATCCTAAACAATGCATCGGGCAGATACTCTAAACATACACCCTCAAACAGTGGTGAGTTTTTAAATAATGCTAAAACATTATTTGAAGAAAGAATCCCGCAAATTCGCATTAAGCAGTGCGTAGAAAGCTCACGCCACGGAGAGTTATCAATAACAGAGCTGACTCAATTTATTGAAACGGCCAACGCTGTACCAAGAAAAAACGCCAAAAAAACATTTAAGATATTATGGGAAATCGGCCGAAGAAACCCTGAAATTAAAAAACTTTTCTGCAAAGAACCTAGAAATAGTGGCATTGAAACAACATTGAGAAATCGAGCTTTTACAGAATTAACGAAACACTGTCAAAAAAGTAATTGCGGCGACTGCACAACCCCTAACTAAAAACACCATCTAACCTATTTCCCTAGAATCACCCTCCACCCTCTAACAGCAAAAACCAACACAAGTGGCCCCCAAAGTGGCCCCCAATCTTAAAAACCAAAAAAGGGGTTAGCCAACAAGCGTCTGCTAACCCCTTGATATTATTTGGCGGGCAATGCAGAATTCGAACCTGCGGCCTTTGGCTTCGGAGGCCAACACTCTATCCAACTGAGCTAATTGCCCGGATTTACTACAGGAGGCCCCTGATACCACAGTCCTTTATACTTGACAAGAAAAATGATCTACCCATGCTATAGCCATCACTCCAAGTCAAATTTCTCACTCAGGAGAGACGCGCTCAGGCAAGCCCCTTGACGGGCATTGTCCAACCACTGTAAATGACCATCACGACCAACCTGATTGGCAACCGCAAAAAGTAGAGCCCCTGAAATTTTTTGCCGTTGACAGAGGCGGGCAAAAGCGTAAGCTTCCATCTGCTCAAAGTGGGCCTGATAATGGGTCTCGATTCTGGCAGCAGCTCGCTCATCTGAAGTTATCGTAGTCAGAGTCAGACAATGGGTGTCGGAGGCTGGAGCCAACCGGCGGGAAAAGCTCTCATCAAGAAAACAGGTTGAAATGACAGGTGCCGGGAAATAACCGGTTTGATCAACTTCGGAAAGATCTCCTAATGATATTTTGGACGGTGAAACAAGGCTGCCAATCGGCCATTTTTGCAAAGCACCGGGATAGACACCGCAAGTCCCGGTCAACAGAGCCCCGTCGACCTGATACTCTCCCAACAGGGCCTGAAAGCCGATGGCAAAATCGACCAGACCAACACCCAAAGCTGCGACCACCACCGGTTTTTGCCGGTGGACAAACATAACCGGGCTCACCTGATTAAAAATGGATAACTGTAGTAGAGGTTCAAGCTCTTCAATAACGGCTGAACAAATCAGCTGCATAATTCAGCTTTCCACCGAGATACCGGCTGACAATTTAAGCGCTTTCTCGATTTCGACCAGACCTCGCTGAACCAGTTCCTCACCTTTTCACCTTCACTGGCCACCACGCCACCCACGGCAACCGATAGAAAAATATCGATAGTATCAACCTTCATGGAACTGGCCAAGCGTTTTATTTTCTCGGCAACCACACAGGTTCCTTCGAGGTCGGAGTTAGCGAGAACCATCCAGAAGGTTGCATCATCATAAAGACCAACACTATCGGCCATACGAACTATTGCACTTAGTTGATCATAAACTGCACGATTCGTGATCTCCCAGTTTTCGACCCCCAATACTTCAACAAAGGTGCGAAAATTTTTTACCCGCAGAAAGAGCAGGGAAAATGGGGTCTTGTAGCGGTTCTGGTAGGCGAGCTGGCGCTGAAGGAGCTCAAACATTGCTCTCTGACTGGGAATTCCGGCCGCATTCTCGGCCGCAAAAGGAAAACCTTCACCATCCGTCACAAAATGTGAGGTCAAGCGCAGTACGCCAACCCGGCGGGCTGCTTTATCTGGGTTATCTCCCACCGGATAAAAGGCTATACCCGGCAAAGCGGTCTCGGCATCGACCAGACCAGGAGCACAGCCATCCAGCCCTTCGGCTCCAATAAAGCCACAGGGCAAAACCAGTTCCGACCAGGGCTGACCGACAATTTGGTCGGCCGCCAAGCCACAGACCTCTTCAAGCTGCGAACCCCAATACTCAACCAGGCCATTCTCATCAAGAATAACCAGACCACATCCCGTTCCGGCAGCAATCGCCGCCAGCAGATCATTTTCAACAGCAACCACAGTCTCTACCCCGCTCGCCAGGAAAAAGGTCAGTTGACGATCCGAACTTTTTCATTTATGAAAAGAGTTTTTAATAAACCAATTTCAGGAGATTCATTATAATGATTGAAATGCGCCAGATTCAGGTTTTTCTTGCGGTCAGTGAACTTCTCAATTTCAGTCGGGCAGCTGAAAAAATCAACCTAACCCAACCCACCGTCAGCGGTCATCTCAAAACCCTTGAAAAATATCTCAAAGTACAACTTGTTGAACGAGGCGGAAAAGAGGTTCGCCTAACTCCGGCAGGAGAGCTTTTTCACCCCTTTGCCCGCCGCATTTTTGCCCTTCAGGAACGAGCCCGAAGAGAGCTGTCACTCTACGCCGGTGCCGAGATAGGCAACCTTGAAATCGGCGGCAGCAACACTCCCGGCCAATATATTCTGCCCCAGACCATCGGCCTCTTCACAGCTCAGCACAGCCAGGTGAAAATAACCCTGAAAATCGGCGACAGCAACACCATCATTACTCAGGTCGCAGATGGCAAACTTGAACTGGGACTGGTCGGAACCCCGGCTCAGGAGAGCGATTTCATCTCGAAAAGATGCTTGGGTGATGAGTTAATCCTAGTTGCAAGCCCCAAAACTGCGGAAAAATTCTCCGGCCCCATAGATCTAAATGAGTTGAAAAAACTGCCTTTCATCATCCGGGAAAAGGGCTCCGGCACCCGTCAAACAATGCAATCAGCTTTGCAAAAAAGAGGTCTGGAAAGCCTTGACCAATTGAACCTGATTGCCGAGATGGGCAGTGCTGAAGCGATCCGGCAAGCCTTAAAATGCAGCCTCGGCGTTGCGATTGTTTCCAGTCTCTCGGTAGCCGAAGATCTCGATGCCGAAAAACTTAAAAAAATAACCCTCCCGGATGAACCAATCAGTCGCCATTTTTATCTTATCTACAACCGGGATCGTCGTCTCTCACCCCTGGCTGAAGCCTTAAGCCACTTTATTCTTCAACAAAACCAACATTGATGGCTAAGTAAAACACAAGATATAGTGGTCATTTTTTCAAAAGTTCTATTCTCGGGACGCAGTACTTAGGCAGGGTCGCCGTGTTATTTTTTATCAGCGGTTATATGTAAACCGCAATGCAGGCATCTGCGGCGCAGATAAAAAAGCGCAAGCTCTTTAATGAGAAAAAGGTTACCACAACGCGGACACTTACCGGCTGCCACGAGAATGCTGG
>DAOWHJ010000101.1 GCA_030641485.1 Pseudomonadota bacterium | reverse complement strand
GGGGTAATGTTGTCAAACTGGGGGTAGCGGTTAATCAGCGAATCGATGAACTCATGGGTATGTTGCCGGTGGGGATGGAGCTGAGTGTGATTAATTTTCAGGCCTCTGACGTTACCCAATCTATAAAAGCCTTTGTCATCAATTTCCTTGAAGCGATTGCGATTGTCATAATTGTCCTGTTGATCTTTATGGGCGTGCGCAGTGGTTTGCTCATCGGTTCTATCTTGGCCATTACCGTACTTGGAACCATCATTATAATGGATATGGCGGGCATTAGTCTCGAACGAATCTCTTTAGGGGCTCTGATTATTGCCCTGGGCATGCTGGTTGATAATGCCATCGTTGTGACTGAGGGGATGCTGATTCGTATCGAAGCCGGAATGGATAGAATCAAAGCTGCCGGTGAGGTCGTAACTCAAACTCAGATGCCGCTTTTAGGGGCGACAATCATCGCCGTTCTCGCTTTTTGGGGGATCGGCATGTCCGATGATAGTACTGGAGAGTTTTGCCGCTCACTTTTTCAGGTCATGTTTATTTCCCTGATGATGAGCTGGATTATTGCGATTACGATTACGCCGCTTTTTTGTAAAATGTTTTTAAAAGGGGGCACAGCAACCGGGGAACCGCAAGATCCCTACAAAGGCTTCATCTTTGTAAGCTACAAAAAAATTCTCTCTTTGTGTATCCGTTTGCGCTGGGTGACGGTATTGGTTGCCATTGCTATGTTAGTTGCTTCAATTTATGGTTTTGGACTTCTCAAAGGGAGTTTTTTTCCGGCTTCGACAAAACCAATGTTTATGGTGAACTACTGGTTGCCTTCGGGTACTGATATTCGGCAAACGGTGGCTGATATCAGTGCCATTGAAAAACATATCCTTGAAGATGAACGTGTGGTTTCGGTGGCCTCCTATATTGGTGATGGAGCGCCGCGTTTTATTTTGACGTTTTCACCAGAACAGACCAGTGATAATGGCTATGGGCTGATGCTGGTTTCGGTTAATGATTACCGGGATATTGATGCTCTGGTTCCTGAGATTGAGGAATTTATTTCGCGTAATTATCCGGAGTCAGCTCCGGTTTTAAGAAAGTTTGCTTTAGGACCGGGTGATGATTTTGATCTTGAGGCCCGATTTTCCGGGCCGGACAGTCGGGTGTTGCGTCAACTTTCGGCAAAGGCTCAGGCGATTATGCGAAATTATCCAGACTCTGCCAGAGTCTGGGATGATTGGCGTCCACCGGTGAAGAAAATAGTTCCTTTTTTCGATGAAGTTAGAGCTAAACAGGCGGGGGTCAGTCAGTCGATGTTGGCCCACGCGCTTGAGAGTTCGGTTGCCGGGACTAAAGTAGGGCTCTATCGAGAAGGCGATGATCTCTTGCCGATTATCTCCCGCTTACCAGATGAGGAAAGGCTTGCCGTCGAAAACCTGCAGGATCTTCAGGTTTATAGCCCAGCACTTAAAAAATCGATTCCCATCAGCCAGGTGGTCTCAGGTTTTGCTACGGTTGCCGAAGATCCGTTTCGGATGCGTTTTAACCGTAAACTGACGATTCGGGCTCGGGGTAATATCCAATTTGGTTTACTGCCCAGTGAAATGCAGGCTGCGGTTGAGAAAGAGATTGAGACGATTGAGATGCCGACCGGTTATGAGATGGCTTGGGGTGCGGAGAAGGAGAACTCAGCTAATGCTCAGGCCGGGATTAAGGCTAATATGGCAGCTCCAACGATCGCTATGATCCTGATCATTCTGATGCTTTTTAATAACTTACGTCAGCCAGCTATAATTTTATTGTTGGTGCCCTTTGCCGTGATCGGGGTTACCGTGGGTTTGCTTGGTGCTGGGGTTCCCTTCGGTTTTATGTCGTTGTTGGGGATGTTGAGCCTAACCGGCATGTTGATCAAAAATGCGATTGTTCTCATAGATCAAATTAATATTGAACTGGCCGAGGGGAAAGGGCCGTTTGACGCGATTATGGATGCCTCGGTCAGTCGTATGCGCCCAGTCTGTATGGCGGCAATTACCACCGTATTGGGTATGATGCCCCTAGTGATTGACCCGTTTTTTCAGGGGATGGCAGTAACCGTCATGGGTGGACTTACTTTTGCTACGGTCTTGACCTTGATTTTGGTACCAGTCTTCTATGTGATTTTTTACCGAGTTAAATGGCAGAAGTCCTAGAAGCTGTCCGAGTCGTTACTAAATATATTGGTAATACGGGTATCTTTTAAGTTGAGAAGGGCCGGGCTGTCATGTTGACAGCCCGGCCCTTTTTTTTGCATCCGTATTTATATCGTTACTGTCTAGGTAAGATAATTGCGAACCAGCTATCTTACCGGAAAACTACCTGCTAGACGGCGATGATATTCTCTGACTATCTTGAAAATTATACTTTATATAGTTGACAAAATTATCCAATTAGTTATACTGGTCGTGTGAAGATAAGTACAAAGTGGAATATTGTAGTGTTTAAAGTCGTGTTTAAAAATAGAGTGAGGGCTTTTGTAAGGTGGTATTCTAAGGAGCATTGCTTATGACAGGTGTAAAAGTTCTTGTGGTCGACGATGAAACTGTAATCCGGAGAGGGCTCTGCCGGGTTATGGATGGTCGGGGGTACTTGGCGGAGGCTGCGGAAAGTGGTTTTAAGGCCATAGAAAAGCTCCAAAAGACTAAGTTTGACATCGTAGTCACAGATCTCAAGATGCCGGGTATGGATGGCATTGAGGTCTTAAAGGCGATTAAAATCCTGCAGCCTGATGTTCCGGTCATTATCATTACTGGTTACTCCACCGTCGACACGGCTGTGGAGGCGATGAAAAATGGCGCTTTTGATTATATCTCTAAACCTTTTACTCCTGAGCAAATGATCGAGATGGTCGAAAAAGCGCTCAATCAGCGAGCGGTTAAGTTACAGCGCTTGCATCCTGTGGTTAGCTCCAGCATCAACGGTATCGAGACTTTTGTCGGTGAGAGTGAGGCGATGCAGAGGGTGTATGCCCGAATCAAGCAGGTTGCTCCGACTGACAGCACGGTTCTGATCACCGGTAAGAGTGGAACCGGGAAAGAGCTGGTTGCCAAAGCCATTCATAAAAACAGTATGCGCTGTGATAAGGCCTTTGTCGCTGTCGATTGTACCTCTCTGGTTGAGAATCTTCTCGAAAGTGAATTATTTGGCCATGTCAAAGGCTCGTTTACCGGTGCCGTCCAAACCAAAATGGGTCTCTTCAAGGTTGCTGACGGTGGCACCCTTTTTCTGGATGAAATTTCCAATATCAGTCTGGCGACCCAGGGCAAACTTCTACGGGTTCTGCAAGAACTCAAAATAACTCCCATTGGGGGAACTAAGCCTATCTCCGTCGATATCCGTCTCATTACCGCTACCAACCGTGATCTAAATGATATGGTCAACGAAGGGCTTTTTCGCCAGGATCTCTTTTTTAGACTCAATATCATCCCGGTTAACCTGCCAACCCTGATTGATCGAGAAGGAGATCTTCCCCTTTTTGTCGAGCATTTTCTGAAAAAATTCTCCGAAGAGATCGGTAAGGAGATTCATGGAGTGTCACCGGCCGCCATGTTGATCTTGGAGCGGCATCCTTTTGCTGGAAATGTCCGGGAACTGGAAAATATTATCGAAAGAGCGGTGGTACTCACCCACAATAAACTCATTCAGCCTGAGGATCTGGAGATTACGTCCAGCACAGATGATGATTCTTATGAAATTATTACGGAATCTGTTCCTCAGAGTGCGGCGGGCTTAAAGGAGGTCAAAAGACAGGTTCGGGAAAAAGCGGTGGGGCCGGTTGAACGCGCATTCCTGATTCAGGCCCTTAATCGTAACAACTGGGTTGTCACCCGGGCCGCCAAAGGGGTTGGGATGTTAAGGCCCAATTTTCAGGCGATGCTGAAAAAACACGGCATCTCCGTTAGAGATCATTCCGAATAGCGGGTCTTCCCTAGGAGGAAACGAGCATGCGCCTGAAACTGATTGTCCAGATCTCTCTGATTACGGGAATCGTTCTCTTATTCACCTCGCTTCTCTTTGGTTATTTCAATATATCTACTTTAAAGCACGCGTTCCTCCAGGGCGCTGTGTCGGACCTCGATCATCTCGGCGAAAGCATTTTCAGAGCCGTATTTCACCAGATGCTGGAAAATGATCGGAATGCGATCCAGGTTACAATCGGTGAGGTTGGTGAAGGGAAAGGGATTGAGCGTATCCGGATTCTCAATCAAGAGGGGATGGTGGCCTTCTCCACCCGCAATGAAGAAATTGGTACTACTATTAAGAGGGGACAGGCTCCGGCATGTATGGTCTGCCATGATGACGAAATGTCTCATGGTGATCCTTCCCCTTTGGCCCACAGTAGAATGTTCCTTGATAATAACGGTGTCAAGGTTCTAGGCATGATCAGGCCAATATATAACGAAAAGACCTGCTGGACGGGTGCATGCCATGCTCACTCGAAGGATACACAGTTTCTCGGTCTTCTTGACATAACCATTTCCGCCGAGCCCATGCTGTCGGTGATTCGCAATTATCGCAACAATACCGTCATTCAGATCCTTTTTCTAATTCTTTCTATTTCTCTCTGCTTGACCCTGCTCACCAAGAAGCTAATTATCCAGCCGGTTCATACGCTGCTGGAACACACCCGGGCTGTCGGAAAGGGGCATTGGCGTTTTATCAAATCAGTGCCGGGGGATGAATTGGGTGAACTCGCTGAGGCGTTCAATGACATGACCGGTAAGCTCAAAAAAAACCGGGAGGAGATGGATGAGTGGGCGGCAACATTGGAGACCCGGGTCGAGGAGCGCACGCGCGAGATTAAGGAGATGCAGTCAGTTCTGGTCCGCTCGGAAAAACTGGCATCCCTTGGAGAACTCGTTGCCGGGATCGCCCACGAGCTTAACAATCCCCTGACGGGGTTGATGCTCCACGCCTCTTTCCTTTCTGGAGATCCACGTTTGAACGATGGTTTGGTAGAGGATTGCCAAATTGTCATTCACGAGGCCAAACGTTGTTCAAAGATTGTCAAAGAACTGTTGGATTTTGCCAGGGTCTCTGACCCGCAAAAGCTGATGCAGCCGATCAATAAGATCATTGACCGAACTACCGCTTTGATCGAACACCATGCCGATTTCAAGGACACCAATGTAATTAAAGAGTATGATCCTGACCTGCCGGAGGCATTGATGGACGCTTCTCAGATTGAGCAGGTTCTTATTAATATAATGATCAACGCAAGCCAGGCTATGCCAGGTGGGGGGGAGTTGAGAATAAAGACCGGGGTGAACGCGTCAAGGGACCATGTCTACGTCCGGATTGAGGATACCGGTTGTGGTATTTCGGAAGAAAACATCGAAAAACTTTTTGATCCCTTTTTCAGTACCAAGGGTCACAAGGGCACCGGTCTCGGCCTGTCGGTCTCCTATGGTATTATCCAATCTCACTCCGGGGATATTGTGGTTGAGAGCAAGCTGGGTAAAGGAACGGTTTTTACGATTACTCTTCCGATGATGGCATTGTAGAAGAAACCGCAAAAAAATGTCATTCCCGTGAAAACCGGAATGACATTTTTTGAGTTGTCATGGATCTGTATATCCTTGGTGAAGTGCTCCAAGGGGATGTAAACAATCGTGTTACTTCCCACCCTCTGCAGATTCGGTTGCCGGGGTCTCTTTTCCGTGCATTGCCGATACCGCTCCTTTAACGAATCCCACGACCAACATAAGAGCTGGAACCAATTGGGCAACAACGACCAGAGCACAAACACCGACAAATACACTGACGAGAACCCCACTCTTGTAAACTACCGTATCTGCGGCAAATGCCGGGCCGATAACCGCAAGAACCAAATAGATTGTCGAGATAGCCGTTTTCATGATAAATTCTCCTTTTCTTTTTTTTGCCCAATCATTTACGGGTGCTGCCCGCGTTAGGCAGATACCTTGATTATTTCATTCCATAGTTTTTTTAGTTGTTATTAGCTTCCTTTTGATTGTTAACAGCTCCCAAAATACCCGCCACCATGGAGCCTATCAGCATCAGGGCTGGGACAATCTGTAAACAAGCGATAAGGGCCAAAAATCCGATAAACAGCCATCCGATAAGACCGAACTCACTACCACCCTGAGCACCAGTCGCGGCAAAAGCTGAGTTTGCATACAGGACAGTCATCAGTGTGACGATACGTAATGTGTTTTTCATTTTTTCCACCTCCGCGTATTTTCAAAAGACCTCAATGTCTTTTGTGTTATATATTTACATTATTCTTTATACAATCTACATATTTGCATAGAGCGTGCCAACCTGCAGTTAAATCCAATCTGATTATGTAAGTTATTGAAGTTATAGCTTTTTATCTGACAACAAGGGGACAGGCGATTTGATATTTCTAGCCTGGATGTATATGATTTATATACAATATATTAGCTGGAGAGGAACCATGTAAAGATATAAATATCCTAACCCTATGATAATTAAAGATTTATGCGATATCGTGTAGGAGTATAAGAAAAAAATGCCCCTCATTTCGTATTTTTTAATGGGGTCAGACCACATTAAAAAAATCAATTTAACTATGAATTATGGGAGAAGTTGTTGAACGGAGGAGAGGAGATTGATTGGGAGTTGAGATTGCTGGTGGCAATGAATATTATCTAGTTAATGCGAAGACGAAAATCGAGTGATGCTACCTTGCTGTTATTTTTCCAGGCAACCGAGGATCTTCTGTTCCTCTCTGATGGCTTCACTGCATACAGACCAGACCCGATAGTTCTCAAGGCCAAGAATCGTCAGGCCGGCGATGAATACGGGCCAGAAATTATCCCGAAGCGCGCCGGTATAGAAGTAGAATAGATAAAATGCCGAAAGGTAGCCGACGTGTGACCAACCCCGAAAGCGACGAGGGCCGGTGTTCATCTGGCCAAAGATGAGGATAATGGCAGAAAAAGCGTAGACGATCAGAGCAATACTGATGAGGGAGGGAGATGGAGAAACCCCCAGAAGTTGTCTGACTTCCTCGGAAATGGGGGGCAAAAAACAGAAATTGACTGCCGGCCCCAGGCTGACCAGGAAAAAAAGGGCCATCCACAATTGACCATAGCGTATCTGCTTCTTCAGGTAGAGGATTCGATCCTGAATTTCCTGGCGTCGTGAGCTTGGGCTCGGTAAACCTTCATCCTGATCCAGGTGATGATTCTGTTTTTGCTTCCGCCGTAAAAACACTCAAATGCCCCTATATTGTCCGACAGTTCCCGAACCCATATTTGTAATTAAAATGTAATTGTTCAGCGTAGTTTTCATGACCGCATAAATGTGGTAAATTTAGCATAAACCGGGGACATGACATCGGAGGAAATTGGGATCGTGTACCCGGTTTGTGCGGATTAGCTGAACCGTTACATTAAAACAAATTATTCATCTTCTCCTTCGGTGGTCTTACCAGCTTTCTTGATTTTTTTCAATGCCGTTTTGGCAAGATGTTTTTCATCGGCCATATCGAGAAAGGTTTGTCCCAGGATCTCAACCTCCCGGACTCCTTTGGGGAAATTATTGTCCAAGTCTCCCCCGGAAACCTTTTTCACGTAGTCCAGTAACTGGTCGATGGGCACCAGTAGATTTTGTCTGAGGAGGGCACTGACCCCGCCTACGGATAATATGAGAATCATTAAACAGAAGGCAACCATTTTCCAACGTAGTGCCAGCAGACTACTGTCCATAGAATCAGTTGATAGACCGATGTCTAGGGTCCCGAGAATTTTCTGTTTGGCGGGGTGAAAGTGACAGTCGCCTGCGGATCAGTGGGCATCGTTGTATATTGGGACGGTAATCGCCAAGACATTGTGATTCTTGGCATTGACAAAACGTCTTGCCAGTTCCATGGAGCCCAGATGTACCGCAGGTTCGGAACCGCTGTGGCATTCAACACATCCGACTGTGGTTTTGTCGACAACCTGATTTAGCTCTCCAGCATTTGAGGAGAACATGATGACCCCCTCTTTGTTGAATATGCGAAGATGTTCGATTCCCTTTTGGGATCCAATGCTGTCAATGATTTGGTAAAGGCTTTCCCGGTCATCCGTCATCATGCTGTAGCGGGTTGAACCGACGACGGTGTTAGCAAGACTGGTCTCCTGCCGGACTGCGTCTTTCATATAATCCCCTTTTATAGAGGAGTAGAGAAAGATGCTGCAGATGATGACAAAACCGGTCAGGGAAAGCGCTACCGGGACGATCGCCTTGGAAGCAAAGTTGTTAAACATATCCGATTCTCCTTTCCGGTTTTCCGGTAACCAATCTTTTTTGTAGTAACAAAAGTATCTGACCACGAAATACACGAAAAAAAGCCGAACATAATCTTTCGCGTATTTCGTGGTCAAAAAAGATTAAATAGATTTGTTTCACTAAATTATATGGGTTTGCGTTAGTGGGTCAAAAATGTTTTTTATGACGACATTCCTTTTGCAAACTGGTGTTCGGGTTGGGGTTGGGTTGAGATTGGGGCAGCCTGGTCGAGCACGGGTACAGATGCAAGTGCCTTTGCTGGTACGGCCTTCCATGAATAGAGAATTGGAAGTCGATAGAGCAGAAAGCGGTAGACCACAATAAAAAGGGCAAAGATGGTAACGCTTATGATCGTTTCCAGAGGATGGGGAATTTCTTGGTAGAGGTTCCAATTGAAACTGATCAGGGCCGTATTAAGCCGGTTCATCAGCAATCCAGCAATAGTGAGAAAAGCTGTAAAACGGATCAGGCCAACACTTTTTTTTCTAATGGCGATGGAGAAGAGGATAATGGGAAGTACGACTCCCAAGCCGATCTCCAGCAGATACCAGGTACCCCAGCCGGTTGTGAGATAGACCCATAGGTTGTCATGGGTCATTCCGATAAGCTTGATCGCAAAATAGGTTACCAGGGCCATGCTCGCGCCTTTGGCCAGACCGATGGTAATGGCGTCGAGATTGTCGAGAAAATCACTGTTGCAGCGCCAGGCCATGGTTTTTTTGACAACAGTGCTTACCGCAATAACCATACAAAGGCCGGCAAAAACTGAAGAACAGAGGTAGAATATCCACATGAATTCTGACGAGTACCAGAGTGGGTGAACCTTTCCCGGTGCATAGGTAAGCAGGGTTCCTAAAGCTCCCTGGTGGAGAGTCGAAAGGATGATCCCAGCTACGGTCAAGCCGATGGTGCCACTATGTATATATTTTTTTGCTGTAGGCCAGTTTATCCACTCAAAGAAAGTTTCGGAAACTTCCAATACCTGCACGGTCAGGTAGGTCGCAACATGCCAGCCGACCAAAAAGAGAACCGCCGCCGTACCCCAGGAGATAACCATGGGATAGTAGAGCCGCCAAGGGACGCCAAGATCGACGAGAAGGTAAATAACCGCAAACAGGTATCCAAGTAAGCCGTTGAGCAGAGCTAAATTGAGGATCGGTTTGAATTTCTTATGACCAAACAGTTCCACCGTTGTCCCGAGCAGGAATCCAGAGGCCGAAAGTGGTACCATGCAGAAAAGTCCGAAGCCCAAGAAAAGGCCCCATGGATAATCGTGACTACCGTGCATAACCGAGCCCAGTCCCATATAATACCTGTAGACGATAACCGGTAGGCCCACGGCAAAAATTATAAACAGGAGCCAGTTGAAAGGGTTACGCCTTAGTTGTTTGAAATACTCTTGCGGAGTTAATCCCAGCAAGAGCTTCTGCATTATACTCCACCGGTGACCATCATCGGGATCGTTTAGAGAGTCAACCGGCTTAAAGCCTGCTTTTATAAAATTTTTCATTCTCCGTGAACCTCCACTTTGTTTTTAGACTTATCTTCTTTCTCTCCCTTGCCGCCTTTTGCCAAGAGGTGAAATCCCAGAAACATAGCCGGCCAGATGCCCAAGACCATCGGTACGATGCCCAGGAAACTCTTGGTGTTGTCCAGGATCGGATGTTTTTGCAGGGTAGTGTTGAAGCCAACTTGATCGAAGGGGACGCTGGAGAGATACATCCAGGAGGTACCGCCGACCTCTTTTTCTCCGTAGACATAATCGACATACTTTTTGTGGTTAGAGCGAATCCGTTCATGGGCGATTTTTACTAGGGTCTTGCGGTGCCCGAAAGTAAGGGCATCCTGGGGACACGCCTCAACACAGGCGGGTGGCTGGCCATTTTTTAAACGCTTATCGTAGCAGAAGTTACATTTTATGATTTCAGGATGTAAAGCACTATCATAGGAGTAGGCCGGAACTCCGAAGGGGCAGGCAACCATACACATTCTGCAGCCAACGCAGACATCCGCGTTGTAAATGACGGCACCCTCTTTGGTCTTTTTGTAGGCATTAACAAAGCATGAGGTCAGGCAGGCAGGCTCGCTGCAATGGTTGCACTGAATTTTCCGGTAGACCGGTGCGCCCTGAGCTTTTGTTTCATAGCGGTTGACAACCGTGTAGGCTTTTTCAGTCGGTCTGCGTTTCTGTTTACCTCCGTGAAATACCTGGTCGAAAACCGAGAAGTTGTCAAAGGGAACTGCGGGCTCAGGAAGATTATGTTCCTTATTGCAAGCTGCTTCGCAGGTCCGACAGCCAATGCAGCGGGTAAGATCCACCAATACTCCCATGCTGTCCGGGTAACCTTCGAACTCCTTCATAGCAAAAGCGCTTTTAGTGGAGGACATCGCCGCAGCGGCGCTGCCGCCAGCGACGACGGTCGATTTGAGAAATTTTCTCCGGCTTATACCACTCATAATGATCTATCCCCCTTTCCTGGTTGAAAAATTATATCTTGTTTGAAAAATCTATTCATGATGGCCTCCACTTTCACCACCTGTGGGCGCATACTTGCCGGAACGGTAAAAACGATCACCGATGTCAGTTCTTTCATGACAGTCAGCACACTCTGAAGGTGCATCCATTTCAATATGGCAGTTGAGACACCTCAGGTGATAGGCACCCTTGAGTCCGGTTATATCGATATGGTAGCGATTCGGATCAGCCTCAATCTTCATCATATGCTCTAAAGTGAACGGCTCTTCGACGTGGCAGTCCCTGCAGGCCACAGAGGATGTTCCTTTACTATCGGAATGGCATCTGGCGCATTGTTTGTTCGCAACGCCATCTCCAAACACGTGATGGTGGCAGACGGAACAGTCTTCCTCAACGCCGACATGCATTTCGTGGTCAAAATCAATTCCATCGTAAAGGTGGGACAGGGAGTCTATTCTCACGGTCGCTGGGGGCTCACCAGCAGCACCAAAAGACGGTGCTGCAAGCAAAAACAGCGCTACGATTATTCCTTTAAGGGCCCAAATCTTTCTACTTTTCATTCGTTCGTTCCTCCTCGAAGGTTCAGACACTCTACTCATTGCCGCTCTCGGCATCTTTATCGTACATGATAACTTTCTTGTAAAAAATTGGAAACGCTATTAAGAAACCGACGCAGATAAGATATTCGACGGCCTTGATATAATCGTAGTACTCCACCAGGGTGCCGATCGCTACTGGTTCACCGATGCTGCTGAAAAAATTAGTTATTTGGTTGCCCATTGAAGTTCTCCTTTTTTTCAGTTAATTTCCATTCGGTGTGGATTCAGTCGCTGGGATCTCTTTTCTATACATCGACACCACCGACGCCTTGATGAACCCCATGACTAGCATAAGGGCTGGAACCAGCTGGGCGACAACTATCAGGGCACAGATACCAACAAAAACACTGACAAGAACTCCGCTTTTGTAAACCATCGTAGCTTCCTCAGCAAAAGCCGGACTGATAACTGCGAGGACCAAATAGAGTGTCGATATAGCCGTTTTCATGATTAATTCTCCTTTTCCTTTTCGTTTGAATTATTAAGCTGGATTTTTTTGGGACAGCCTTCTGTCCGTTGAATTATGAAAGGCACATTGAACCACCTGTCTGATCTCCTCCCGATCATCACCATTTACTGGTTTTAAGGCATGGTAGAAGATCCCCTCTCGGCGCAATCTGCGGATAAGGGCAGGGGACTCCTCATTTGATATGAGGATAATGGTTAAGTCTTGGTTACACCTCTTTAGTAGAGGGATTATTTTCATTGCTGATAAGCCGTCGAATTCACTTCCCAACAATATGACCTTGGCTTCTCTTTTAAGGACATCTCTAAGAACAACATCTACGGAATCAGCCTCAATTACACTGTACTCGCCCCCCCTGAAAAAACCGGCGATCCGTTTGCGAGTCTCCTCATCTTTGTCAGCTATAAGAAGTAACTGCATGATTCATCCCCTTTTTTCAGGAAATACCACGGTAACCTATTTCCCTAGGCGTTGTTTGACTTTGCATTACCAGTAATTACTTCACGACTCTTAGTTTTTCCGAAAATGGCCGCCATCATGGATCCGAACATCATCGTGGCGGGGATAAATTGGAAGGCAACAATAAGAGCGACAAAGCCGATAAACAGCCATCCGATGAGGCCGACTCCAGCCCCCCCGGTACCGCTCTCGGCAAATGCTGAACTTGCTTGTAGGATGGTAACCCGTGTGAAAATACGAAACGCAGTCTCCATTTTTTTCACCTCCGCGTATCTTTTAATGAATTTCAATGACTATTGCTTTATACTTTATACAATCTACAGTATGCATAGGGTGTTCCATGCAAGTGATAAAACGCACAAATATAGATAACTTATTGTATTTACATATTATTTATATTTATATGGCAGTGTGTGTGGGTTGCATTGTTTAGCCTTAATGTATAATTATTTTATACTTTTTATGCAATGAGTATGAGTTGTATGGAAGCGGAAAAGAATCTAACCTTGTGAAAATACGGGCTTATACGATATTTATTGGGTAGTATACTAAAAAGATGCCCCTTATTTATTCTCGTATGCACTACCATTTCTTTCGTGTAATCCCTTGAGGTTGTTCGAGAGCGGAATGTTTTTAAGGCGAAAAATGCTAGGCGGGTTGTCAGGTTGTCGGTCAGGTGTTTTTTTACTTAGAGAGTAAGTTGGCGCTACATTGACCGTTCAGGGTTTTTATGGTAAGACGAAATCGTAGGTTCAGTTTAGATTATAGTGTCATCATTTATCACGAAATGGGAGTCTTCTGCTTCAACCGGACAGTGTGGTTATGGGTTTGAAAAAAAACTATATTTTGGGTCCAAATGAAGCTTTTTAGGAGTGTGAGTGTCTTGAAAGTTAATGGTTTTATGGAGAAATTATGTTGCTGAAAATTAAATTTTATATTCGTATAGTCGTAAGTCTGATTGTGATAATCTCTTTGCCGGTAGTAGTTTTGGCGGCAGATTCGGAGGCGGTGAAATGGCCTGAATTGGCTCAACACTTATCTGAAAAGTCAGTTATTATGGAGCCTATGTCGGTTGTCGATTGTCCGATTGGCATCGCCAGTGAATCAGCGGAACACCTGGTTTGTCAGGTGATTGAGAATACTTTTTATAAGTGGAAAGAGTATGAGTTCTTTACGGCTGCGGGAGAGCTCCGGTTGGCTATTGAGATGATTAAACCTGAGGCCCGTTTTTTGACCGCGACAGAAGCTCAGGTCTTGTTGAATGGTTCTAAATTGTGGGAACATCAAGAGTCGGGATCGCTAGCTAATTTAACGGTACGGCAGAGCCCGGTTAACCACCCCAAAGGTAGGAACCCGGTTTCTCGAACCCTGCGAACTAATCCGGGAGTCGCGTTGGCTGAGGGCTCAGTTGAGAGTATAAATCAGTTGGTTGTGGCGAGCCCCGCAATTATCTTGGATGAGGATGAAAAACCGTCAAGTCGGTCATCGGTGCATGGCACCGATGACCGAGATCGGGTTACCTCGTTTGCGACAATTACAGATTACCCCTGGAATCGAATTTGCTATCTTGGTTTTCAGGTTGCCGGTGCTACTTATCGGGGGTCGGGGATTTTGATCAGTCCCTATTGCGTCTTGACCTGTGGTCACAATGTCTGGGATCAGGATCTTGGGGTGTGGTCAAGTAATGTCACCGTAACTCCAGCCCAGTATCAGGCGTACCAAGGCGCTCAGATTTATGAACCCTTTGGTACTGTCTCTGACACAACCATGGCGACGAATACCGCTTATGGTGATGAATCAGCCGGTTTTGAATACGATTATGGAGCGGTCAAAATGCGCCGGGCTTTTCCCGGGATATCTTCAAATTTTATGCCAATAGAGTATAATGCTACCCCAACCACAATAAATACTGCGGGATACCCTGGGGAAGTTCAAGGAGAGAGCAGCAGTTACGACATGTGGGTGTCTGGTGGTGGTGTTATTGGTTACGAAGGTATCAATAATCGTTTAATGTTGTACCAGATTGATACTTCCGGCGGCCAGAGTGGTAGTCCGGTCTGGCGCTACAACAAAGATACTGGTCGGCGTTTAGTTGCCATCCATGTTTTTGGGGCAACCTGGGACAATGGGGCTTGTCGTCTGGTCTCATCTATGGAGGAAAATATCTCCAAGTGGATGGCTTATGTGCCGGAAGATTCAAGCGTTTATACTCATTACAGCTATGTCCCATATTTTTCCACCAGTAGTAGTCGTTGGACCGGTTTGGCCGTGGCGAACTACAATAATGCAAGCAATAGTGTCAAAGTTGAGTACTACGCTGCAAATGGTGATCCGTTGGGAAATGAACGCAAAACTATAGCAGCTTATGGGCAGGGAACTTTCACAGATGTGCCGAGTTTTACTGAAGGCTGGATTAAGGTCTCCTCAACCGCGCCGGTTAAAGGTCTGGTTCTGATCGGAGATTCAGCCCCGGCGACAATGTTTGATATTGATTTACAGGACTCATTGCATAAGACATTTCTCTTTCCCCATCTGGCCGCGGATCAGGATTGGCGCTCTTTTGTCATGATCTGTAATCCCAACCCTAGCAGTGCCCGGATCAGTGTTGAGCATCGTGATGTTAATGGGAATCTTACCGGTCCGCTCTCAATTACCCCAATACCGGCAAATGGGAGCGTGAATTTTTCGGCTTATACTGTTTTTCAAAAGAGTGTAACCGGGGGGTCCCTGATTGTTAAAACCGACCAGCCGGTAACCGCTTTTCTGCTTTATGACAATAAGGCGACAACCTGGAAAGCAGGATTGAGTGCGGTTCCTTTAGATTAATTATTGACTGTTGGTCAAAGAGTAGAGCCGGGTGATCTCTTCAGCCCAGATGCTATCGTCGATGGTTTCCAGAATGAGAGGGATATTGTCAAAACGCGGGTCCTGCATAATTAAGCGAAAGGGCTCGATGCCGAGGTTGCCTTGGCCGAGACTATGGTGGCGGTCAACCCGGCTTGAAAAAGTACTTTTGGCATCATTTAAGTGGGCTCCATGGAGATAGGAAAAGCCGACTATCTGGTCGAACTTCTGCATGGTCTTTTTGTAAGTTTCAGGGGTGCGCAGGTCATAACCTGAAGCAAAGGTGTGACAGGTGTCGAGACAGACCCCAACCCTGGAGTTATCGTCAACCTGGTCGATAATTGCTTTTAGTTGTTCAAAGCAGAAACCTAAATTACTACCCTGGCCAGCCGTATTTTCGATGACCATAGTTACTGAGTCAGTTTCTGTGATGGCGGTGTTCAGGGCTTGGGCGACCAATGCAAGCCCCTCATCATCACTGATTTTCTTTAACGTGCTGCCGGGGTGGAAGTTGAGTTTGGTCAGGCCGAGCTGCTCGCAGCGGCGGCACTCATCAATAAAGGCGTCAAGTGATTTTTGGCGTTTGTCAATTTCGGGGTGGGCCAGGTTGATAAGGTAGCTGTCGTGGGGCAAAACATGTTCTGGCCTGAAACCGTATTCATCAAGGTTTTTCTTAAAGTCGTCGATCTCTTTTTCGCTTAAGTCTTTGGCCTGCCACTGGCGCTGGTTTTTTGTGAACAGCGCAAAAGCTTTGGCGCCGATAGCGTGGGCCCGGCCCGGAGCCATGGCAACCCCGCCGGCGGCACTGACGTGAGCACCTATATATTTCATTCTCCCTCCTGTTGCGATGCTTGGTAGAACTATACTCACCCCAGATAGCGGTTAAAATAGCCGAGCTTAAGTTTAGGGAATTCAAAGCGCAGGCGTTCAATCAGGTTGATTATGCCGATAGGGTTGGTAAGTTTGTCATCGTAGAGGTCAAGATACTGGCGCGGGTCGATGCAGAGGTTGCGCATCTGGATCTGGTCGATATTGTATCTGTCAACCATCTCTAAAAGGGCTTCTACCTCCCTTTTAGAATCTGTGATTCCGGGCATGACGAGGAGGTTAATAGCTAGGTGAAGTCCACCACTCTTTGCCCGCTCAAGTGACTCTAAGACATTGGCAAAGGTATAATTGTTCGGGCGGTAGTAGGGCAGATAAGTGGTTTCTCGGGCTGAGTTGAGGCTGACCCTGATCGAATCCATTCCCGCATCAGCCATCGCGGTAACCTTGTCCGGCAGGCTGGCATTAGTGTTAACATTCAGGGTTCCGGCTGCTGTGGTCTGTCGAACTGCCTGGTCAAATTCACAGGTGCGCTCAGCCTGCAGGATCGGGTCACCCTCACAGCCTTGACCAAAACTTAAGACCGGGTTTTCAGCAATTTCAATGTGGGGTAGGGCAACTTCCAATAACTCTTTGACGGTGGGGACAAAGTTGATACGATCATGTGATGCCGGGCAGCTTTCACCCTTTTTGACCTCGACCTCTTCTTGAAAGGAGAGGCAGCCGATACAGTTGGCGTTGCAGGTTGGTGAAACTGGGAGAGGACACTCCCAGCGACCTAAGAAATAATTTTTTGCGGCAAAACAGTGATAATCAACCGCACAACGACTCATGTGGTCAATAAGCCGGTTTTTAGGGTGGTGGGCAAGTTTCTCCTCGACGCCGGCAACGACCTCATTGTCGTCGAAAAACTTTGCTTCCCACTGTTGGTTTTCGTCAATTCGGCAGGCACAAGTAACATAACCGACTTCATCAGACCAGCCAACGGCAGCGTAGGCCCAAAGTGGTAGAGTGTACTCTTTTTTGTGATAAGAAACCGCAGGTAACAGAAAGCGGCTGTAAGCCGGCGGTAGAAAGGCGGCCACGCCTATGAGGCCTGAATTTTTAGTTTCACCAAGATGTTTTATGGAGCGATTTTTGCCGGTTCCCGGGTCCCAGCCCAGCGGGGCGCAGTCGGGAAGAAAAAAAAGTCGGCTGTCAGGTGGTAGTGGGATCAGCTCCTTGGGTTCAGGTCTGCGGCTGTTAAGGCCAGCCGCTCCAAGCATTTTCCAGGCTGGGTGATCAAGGATCTCACCCTTGTTATTGGCGACTAAAGCGTAGACTGAATCAGGATCAATTGGTTTTGACGTTGACATACTCATCTATCTGTAATATTTAAAAGGGTTTTGACAAAACAAGCATTTTAGAACACTCCTAAATGCCTTCGTAGAATAATATTGGGATGGCTAGGTAAAAATTCGATATACAAGATGTAGTGATTTTTCAGGCGCGAGACCATACATGTAGTATGTCGAGTGCATGAAAAATTGCTACAGCGCAGTAGATCGGACTTTTTACGACGCCATCACTCCTAATCTAACAATTTTATTTAAGCAAGGAATATCCATAATAATGTATCAGGCTTGCGTAAAAAGATCTGTCTGCCAGCGCTTTTCTATATTTTTTTTACTCACATTCATCTTGCTGTTTTCAGGAGCTTGTGCCTCGCGCAAGATCGTTGCTGACAATCCGAAAACACTTTTTCAGAAGGCGGAAAAAGCATACCAGAGCAAGAGCTATGGTCGGGCAAATGAACTTTTTCAGGTACTGCAGAATGAGTTTCCCGATACTGAATACGCAAAACTAGCACTGTTGCGTAATGCTGACATTGCTTATTGTCGGATGGAACTTGAAGATGCGGCTCGGACTTATAATGATTTTATCAACTTCAATGGTGATCATCATAAAGCTCCGTACGCATTTTATCAGGTGGGGATGTCCTACTATGTAGCCTTAAAGACCATTGATTTGGACCTTGAGACTCTGCGCCAGGCCTTGGAAACTTTCGAGGAGGCATTAGCTCGATATCCAGACAACCCACCCTATACGGCGAAGATTATTCAGCGCATTAATGATTGTAAGCGTCGTTTAGCAAAACGTGAATTTTATGTCGGTTTGTTCTACTACAAACAGGGTAAATTCCATTCAGCCGTTGGTCGTTTTGAGTACCTGCTCGCCAACTACCCCAGTTTTATTGATGATAAGGTTCTCTACTATCTGGGCATGGCCCATCTTAACCGGGGCAATATCGAAGATGGACATCGTATGCTTCTGATTCTGACAAAAGCTTTTCCCGCAAGTGACTATGTCGCCAAAGCGCGGCCCTGGTTGGAGAAAGATGAAGGTCCGGGTCTGCCGCTAATTTTTATGGTTAGGGACTATTTTTGGGTTAAGGATCAAGACATTAAAGATCGCTATTTAACCTCAGCTTTTAAACCTGAGCGATATTCACCCAGACTCTTTAGTATGTTGAGCGGCCAGAGGCCTGAGAGCCAACCCCTCGCAAAGGAGGTGACTTTTTCGTCGCTCTATCGGCCCGTGCCTAGGACTGGAAAACATCCAGAAAAAGAGCAAAAGCCGGTATCTAAAGTCAACGTTGATCCTTCAGCCGGGTCAATCTCGACTCTGCCGGGTGCAGCTCAACCCGCCCTGGAGGGTGTTGGTGCCGTTGTTATGGATGGTGCTGATGTGGTCGCATCACCAAAGCCGCGCCCCCAGGTTAGCCTGGGTAAAGCGGATGATCCTTTGGAGATTATCTCTGACTGGACTGAAGCTGATCGGCAGAAGGGGACAATCACTTTTGGTGGTAAAGTTGTGGCGAAACAGAAGGATATGGTTCTTTATGCCGATCAGATAGTTAACTATTTCGATATGCAGAACCAGAAACTTGAAAAAGCGATTGCGGTTGGCAATGTCAAGCTCAATCAGGCGGACAAGTTTGTCACTTGTGAACGAGCCGAGTTGATTCAAGGGGAAAGAAAGGTCATTTTGACCGGAAATCCGGTTATGTGGCAGGGAGAAAACCGGGTTACAGGTGAGCGGATAATTATCTATCTCAATCAGAGTCAGGCTGAGGTTTTCGGTGGTGAAAGCAGAAAAGCCAAAGTTAAGATCAAGCCGTCAAAGTAGCTTACTTCAGTTACTTGGAAAGGGTCAAAGAGGTCTAAAAGGTCGAAGTGGAAAACCCCTTAGACTCTTTCGACTTTTTTCTCTTCCTGGATTTATCTGATTATGGTTTGAGCTGAGCGAGTTGATTGGGGGCAAAGACGCCCTTTTCCGTGATGATGCCGTTGATAAGGTTGGCCGGGGTGACATCAAAGGCCGGATTGTAAACCTTGACTTCCGCCGGAGCGGTGCGTTTTTCGCCAAAAAATCTTACCTCATCCGGATCGCGTTCTTCAATTGGAATTTTGCAGCCATTAGTTAGGGTGAAGTCTATGGTTGAGGTCGGGGCGGCAATGTAGAAGGGCAGGTTGTGGGCTTTTGCTGCTAAAGCGACGCTGTAGGTGCCGATTTTATTGGCACTGTCACCATTGGCAGCGATTCGGTCAGCTCCGACAATAATTAAGTCGATCATGCCCTTTGCCATGCAGTGGGCCGCCATATTGTCGCAGATCAGGGTGACAGGGATTTTATCTTTGAGTAATTCCCAGGTTGTCAAGCGTGAGCCCTGTAACAGGGGGCGGGTTTCGTCAGCAAAAACCTCAAGCTCTTTGCCGGCGCTGTGGGCGGCTCGAATAACTCCCAGAGCAGTTCCGTAGTCAGCGCAAGCTAAAGCTCCGGCATTGCAGTGGGTTAGAATTCGCGCTCCGTGTGGAACTAGCTGAGCTCCGTGTTCTCCTAAGAGTCGGTGGTCACGCTCATCTTCGGTAAAGATTAAATGAGCCTCCTTGAGCAGGTTGTTACACAAGATGGCTCCATTCAGGTTGTTTTTAAACCCTGCACTTCCTATCGTTTCCATTCTTGCGAGCGCCCAGAAAAGATTTACTGCAGTGGGCCGGGTGGCGGCGAGTTTATCTACTATCTCAGCAAATTGACCCTTAGATATAGTTTGCTTTTGTCCCAGTAACTCCAGGACGCCAATTACCACTCCGTAGGCTGCGGCAACTCCAATCGCCGGGGCACCACGTACCGCCAGGGTTTTGATCGCTTCAGTTACTTGAGACAAAGTGTTGCAATCAAGAAAACTCTCTTTATTTGGTAGGCAGCGTTGATCGAGCAGCCGCAAAGTATTATTTTCTTTGACCCAGGCTAAAGTTTGAAAAGTACTCATAGTTCTACAAATCTCGCTCCTACTCTAGTACCTGAGGAACCTTGAAGAAGCGTTCCTCTCGTTGTGGGGCATTGCTTAATACCTTCTCGCCAAGGCCCTCTCGTAATTTATCCTCGCGCATCGGGGTTGCGGTAGCGGCAACATGAGCCATCGGAGCGATATCGGTAGTGTCGAGTTCCTGAAGTTTATCAACATAGCCCAAAATTACATTTAATTGCTGCTGGTACTGCTTCATCTCATCATCACTCATCTCAATTCGTGCGAGTTTGGCAACATGCTTGACAGTTTTTAAGTCAATATTCTCTTGTGTCATAGTGTTGTATAATCCCCGTTATTAAGCTGTTTGTCAGGACATTCTGAACAGTTTTTTCATTTATGCGTCCACATATAGTGCATAAATGAAATCCTTACCACTATTTTAACATGAGATTCTCAAGTGAATATTTGGATAACGGTTAACTTTACTTTCGTATCTACTGAATAGTCTCAACTGTGACCACAAAAAAGATTACTTTTTGGTTGACTGTTGTTGCTGGAATATGTTGTTAGGTACAGCACAAGTATACCCTATTTCGGTCAGGTACCGTTTTGCGTTTTTACGAGGTATTATAAGCATATGATAATTGGCAGAAAATGTTTTTTCATGGTCTTAACTGTCGCGCTATTGGCGTTGGCAGGTTGTGCAGAGTTGGAAAAGAGTTATGTCGGCGACCCTGCATCCTCCAGAGATCTAAAACCTGTTGCGGCCCAAAAAGCTGATTGGCAGTTGCAGGCTGAGCAATTAGAACGGCTTGGGGATTATAGTGGGGCCTGTCAGACGCTCCGGAAACGCTATATTGTGTATGCTGAGATTGAAGTTGCAGATCATTTCTCTCTGTTACTTTCCTACTTAAGTGGTGATCAGCTGGCGGAGTTGTGGTCACGCGAGAGTGATAAAGAGTTGAAATGTCGGGTCGGGGCGGAGTACTTTTTTCGTCTAAAACAGACTCCAGTCGCTGACCTTTTGGCTGAGGAAAGGCTGTTATTGCTTGATTTAGCCCGCGTGTTGAACTCAGGTTGTGAGGTTGGTGAAGATGTCAGGGCCGCAGCTGAAACTTTTCTGCTTGCCCATCAACTGCAAACCGATGATGTGGAAATTAGAGTTGGTTGTCTGCTTCCTTTAACTGGTCCGAATGCAGCTGCGGGTGAGCGGTTTCTGCGGGGTATGGAGATTGCCTTAGAGGTCTACCCCAGACCTGAGTTGTCGGAAAATGAGGTTGTGTCCAAAGAGCAGTCCCCGCCGCTGGTGATTGTCAATACTGTTCCCTCAATTGAAACAATCACTGCAACTGAGGCTCTGAATGATATTGGCCTTGCGGAGGACGTCCCCTTGCCCCGGCTCCGGGTATTTTTTTACGATACTGCCGGCGAAGGTGAACGCGCCCGGGCCGGGGTTCGTTATCTGGTGGCGGAGAAGAAGGTTGACCTGCTGCTCGGCCCATATACTGGGAAGGCGGCAAACTATGCCGCAGTTCAGGCCCAGAGTCTGGGCGTGACTATGGTTAGTTTAAGTCCGTTACTCCGTAACCTTGAGCGCTACCCCAATGTTTTTCAGCACTACCCGACAATTCGCAACCAAGCTGCTTCATTGGTGGAGATGGCCCGGATTCGTCTAGGAATAGAGACTTTTGCTTTGCTGGTTCCCAAAAATCGTTACGGTCATGAGTTTGCCGAAAATTTTACAACCCAGGTGCAATCATGGGGGGGGCGGGTAGTTCGTCAGGTTGAGTATGACTCCAGCCGGCCCGATTTCGGTCCGGCAATTAGAGAACTTATTGGGGTTCAGCGCTATCGTCATTTTAAAGAGAAACGTAAAGAGTATGAAGTTTGGCTTAAGGAACGTCAGCGATTGGCTGCGCAGGCTGAGGCGGCTGCAGTCGACGGAGAAGCCGATCCTGAATTAGAGGGCGGCAATCAACTGACTGATCTTGCTCGTGAAATTGGCATTGATGCGGCTGAGATTAATCTCCTTGATGAGGAGGATGTGATATTGTCAAGGCCTCTACTCAATTGTGATTTTGAGGCGATAGTTATACCTGATCGGGAGCAGACTTTGAAATTGCTCATCCCCCAACTCGCTTTTTATGATCTTGATGAGTGTTTCCTGCTGGGTGGGCGCTACTGGAATAATACTGAGTTTCTAGATTCAGTTGCCGACTATGCAGAAGGGGCATTTTTTGTCGGCGCTTGCGCTC
>DAOWHJ010000115.1 GCA_030641485.1 Pseudomonadota bacterium | reverse complement strand
TTACCAGCAGTGACGATACCACCCGCCTTAAAAGGTGATTTCAGTTTACCCAAGCCGGCCACAGTTGTCGGCCAGCGAACCCCATCATCTACAGAAAAAGTTTTACGGGTTTTTACTTTTTTACCATTAGCATCGGTACTATAACGCCAGGCTTCAATCGGAACAATTTCATCATTAAACTTCCCCGCTGCAATCGCTTCATGAGCGCGACGATTACTCTCAACCGCAAACTTATCCTGATCCTCACGTGATACTGAAAACTCTTCCGCCACATTTTCAGCCGTTATCCCCATCGAGACGTAAGTATTTGGCAAATCACCCCACTCTGGATGGGGTCGAAAAATACTACCACCCATAGGAATGTGGCTCATCGACTCGGCCCCTCCAGCAATGACAATATCAGCCCAACCCGCATTAATCTTAGCCGTTGCATCAGCTATCGCCTGCAGACCGGAAGAGCAGAAACGGTTTACCACCACCCCACTGACATCCACCGGCAAGCCGGCACCTAAAGCCAAAACCCGACCCATATTCATACCTTGCTCGGCCTCAGGAAAGGAACAACCACAAACTAGATCATCAATCTCTTTTAGATTTAATTCCGGCACTCGGGCCAACAATCCCTTAACCACTTGAATGCCAATCTCATCACCCCGGGTCTGCGCCAGACCGCCTTTTTTATATCGGCCACCGGCACTACGAACGGTCGCCACGATTACTGCTTCACTCATTGTCCTATTCTCCTTATTCTATAATTTATTAATTTCTCAAAGGTTTACCGTTTTTCAACATAAACATAATCCGATCCTGAGTTTTGGTTTCACCGCAAAGACTCAAAAAAGCCTCGCGTTCAAGATCGAGCAGAAGCTGTTCACTGACATAGCTTCCTTCGGCACAGTCACCGCCGGCAAGAACATCAGTCAATTTGCTGGCGACATATTTGTCGTATGCAGAGATAAAATTACCCGCCTGCATATTGTAGAGAACCGAGTCGATCATCCCCTTGAGATTGTCACCCATCACCGGTATCATGGGTGAAAGTGGTTTTTTATAGTAATACGACATTCCCAGAGCGATCTGTTTAGCATCATTGATCTGATGGTCACGATTAATACTAATGCCTTCACTCTTACGAATAAAGCCGTGCTCTTTGGCTTCCAGAGCACTGGTTGCAACCTTGGCCATACCGATAGTTTCAAATATTTTCTGATAGTAGGTCTGAAGATTGAGACCGCTGGCAATAGTACCATCGGGAATTCCTTCCGTAGCCCGAATCATTAACTCTTTGGTCCCACCACCAGCCGGGATCACTCCGACACCAACTTCAACCAAACCCATATAGGTCTCGCCGGCAGCCTGGCAGTGATCACCATGCATCGAGATTTCACAACCGCCACCCAAAGCCATTCCGGCGGGCGCGGTGACGACTGGTTTATTAAGATATTTCAGACGCATATTACAATCCTGAAATCCTTTAATCATCATCTCCAGAATATCCCAGTCACCCTTTTGAATCGTCACAAAGACCTCAAAAAGGTTGGCTCCGACAGAAAAATTGCTGCCGTGATTGGCAATCACAAGACCGTTAAAATCTTTTTCGACAATATCACAAGCCTGATTGAGCATGCTGACAACATCAGCATCAATTGAATTCATCTTGGTATGAAACTCAACACAGGCGATACCATCACCAAGATCAACCAGAGTGGCTCCTGGGTTAGTGGCAACCACACCGCCAGACGCTTTAACACTGGGCAATAGAATGATTTTCGGATTCGCTTCGATTTTAGTATACTCAGCCGCGACTAAATCATAAACGTAGAGACCATCTTCACGTTTTTCATAAAAACTTTTGTGACCAGCTTTGAGCATCGCCGTAATCGCTTTAGGCAACTTCATCTTCAATTTTTTAAAGACTGCGACGGTATCCTCAAGCCCGACAGTATCCCAAAGTTCAAAGGGACCGAGTTTATGGTTGTAGCCCCACTTCATAGCGTCATCAATGGCATTGACCTGGTTACTGATCTCGGGGATACGGTTGGCAGCATAGAGAAAATTGCGACAGAGATAAGCACGGACAACATCGCCGACTTTACCCGGGCTATTAAATAGAAATTTCAGACTGGCGCCAAAACCACCCGGGGTTTTGCGAGCTTCCTTGAGTTCAGCAAAGCGCGGCTTGGAAAAAGCCACATACTCATTGGTATTGTAATCAAGAGCCAGTTTTACCCTTTTCCCTTTCTCATCCTTAGTTTTCTTGTAATAACCTTGGCGGGTTTTATTGCCTAACTTGCCACTTTCAATCATTTTAACCATGAATTCAGGGGCCTGAAAGATATCACGCATCTCGTCATCTGCAACCGCATCATAGAGATTTTTCATGACATGGGCCCCGGTATCAAGGCCGACCAGATCCATGGTTCCACAAATTGCTGAGCCCGGCCGCCCAAGAGCTTTACCAATAATGGCATCGAGTTCTGGAACCGTCAGTTCCATCTCCAACATGATAGTTATAGCATTGGAGATATCAAAAACCCCAATCCGATTGGCGATAAAGTTGGGTACATCTTTACAAACTACAATACCTTTACCAAGAACCTCTTCACCGAATTCTGACATGAAATCGATAACTTCAGGTTTGGTTTCAGGGCCTGAAATGATTTCCAATAATTTCATGTAGCGCGGCGGATTGAAAAAATGAGTTCCTAAGAAACGTTCCTTGACTGAGGCCGAGAGCTGCGCCCCAACCTCATTAATCGGCAACCCTGAAGTATTACTGGAGAGAATACAGTCAGGACCGATCACCTTCTCAACTTTGGCCAGAAGCTCATGTTTAATTTTAAGGTTTTCGATTACAACCTCAATCACCCAGTCTACACCGGCCAATTTATCAAGGTCATCTTCAAAATTACCGGTTTTAACTAATTTTGCCACAGATTTTGCGTAAAAAGAGGCCGGTTTAGATTTGATTGCCCCTTTCAGCCCCCCATCAGCAAAGCTATTGCGCCAGGCGGGGCTCTCCTTAGTCAATCCTTTAGCTTCATCTTCCGGTTTCCGCTCAAAAGGGATAATATCAAGTAAAAGACACTCGATCCCGGCATTCGCGAGATGAGCAGCAATTGTGGCCCCCATCACTCCGGCCCCAAGAACCGCCGCTTTTTTAATCTGATAAGTCATGTTTAGGATCTCCTTTTTTTGATTTGTTTTAAATATTCAAATGTCACCCGCTGCAACTTTACCCCCTATCCAAAAGAGACATCCAGCATTTCCAGCGGGGTGCGATCTCCGGCTTGAATCCCAAGACAACGCCCTTTGATCGTCGGCAAAATGGTGCTGGTAAAATAACGGGCACTGGCAACTTTACCTTCATAGTATGCAGCTTCACTGTTGTTCCTAGCAAAAGCCCGGCGTTGAGCTTGAGTCTGAGCACCGGCCTCGGCGTAATTTTTCTGCAAAGCAGCTGCGGCCACCTGAGCTCCCTGAACCAATTGCCAGCCGACCAGAAGGTCACCAAAAACGTCAAGAAAAGGGCGGGCATTTAAAATCGCCAGCAGGATACTGGAACCTTCGGCCCAATCCTGAAACTGCAGTGTCACCCCACCAACGGCCTGTGCCGCTTTACCGAGAGAGGCACCCAAAAGTTGCAATTCAGGATCAGCCCCGGCGGCGGCAGCAGTTTTGCCAATCTCAGCAAATATGTTTTTTAGATTTTGCCCCCGATTCTGGGCCAGTTTACGACCAACAAGGTCGAGCGACTGAATTCCGTTAGTACCTTCATAAATAGTGGTAATCTTGGCATCACGCAAATACTGTTCGACTGGATATTCAGAACAGTAACCATAACCGCCGTAGACATCCATGGCATAAGAACAAATCTCAATTGATTTATCGGTAGAAAAGGCTTTGCAGACCGGGGTCAGAAGTTCGACAATCCCATCCCATTTCTTCTTCTCGGTTTTATCGCTTGTGATCTCGGCCTGATCAAATGCATAGGTAACAAAATAGTTAAGTGCGCGAATACCCTCGACATATGATTTCATCCATAACAGAGTACGACGTATGTCTGGATGTTCAATAATAGTTACAGCTTTGGCCTCGGGATTAGTCATTTCCAAAATTGACCGACTCTGAATCCGCTCGCGGGCATAATCGAGAGCATGTTCATAAGCGGCTGAAGCAACCCCCAAGCCCTGCATACCAACTTCAAGACGAGCTTCATTCATCATATGAAACATGATAGCCATACCCTGACGTTCACGGCCCAATAGTTCACCATAACACTTATCTTCTTCACCAAAGTTAAGGGTACAGGTAGCCGAACCTTTGATTCCCATCTTATGCTCGATATTACCGGTAATAACATCATTAGGTTCACCCAATGACCCGTCATCATTAACCATAACCTTCGGAACGATGAAAATCGAAATACCATCAGTACCAGCCGGGTCACCCTCAATCCGAGCCAAAACCGCATGAATATTATTCACAGTCAAATCATGGTCACCACTTGAGATGAACATTTTCGTACCGCTAATCAAGTAAGTCCCGTCTGCCTGTTTTACTGCTTTGGTGCGCAAAGCCCCGACATCACTGCCGGCTCCAGGTTCTGTAAGACCCATAGTGCCGCCAAATTCACCAGAGTACATTGGTTCCATGTACTTTTTGCGCTGTTCCGGGGTGCCAAATTTCTCAACCAGGGCCGCCGCGCCGCAGGTTAAACCTGGATACATCATCAAAGGGTAATTTGCCGCATTAAAGAGTTCGGAACATGCGGTAAAGAGGCTTAATGGCATCCCTTGACCACCCACTTCAGGGTCTCTGGGGGCACAATTCCAACCCGCTTCACAGATTTTCTTGTAGGCATCATGAAAACAGGCCGGCACCTTGACCTTGCCGTCGACAAAAGTACAGCCCTCTTTGTCGCCTTCAGCATAGGTAGGTTCCATCACATTAACCGATAGTTTCTCGGCTTCACCAAGCATCATATTGGCATCATCAAGAGTATAATCACCAAATTTCTCGGATTTAAAGAGCTTATCAATACCAATCTGCTCAAAAAGAACAAATTTCTGATCCCTGACATTTACTAATCCGTTTCCCATTGTTTTCTCCTTAAATTATTAGTTTAATTTTCTCGTAACTTTTCACAAAGGCATTTACATAAAATTATATAACTATAAATAAATGACTGAATGCTCACTCATTTATTAGGTAAAAAAAGACCTCTCTAATTACGCTCCGCCCTCAACCACCAAAGCCCGGCGCAAAATATAGAGAACATCATCAACTTTTTCTTTCACATCATATTCACGACGACTTAAGACCCAACAACTGATAACTTCGTCAAAACAACCAAAGATCAGTTTTCGGGCGATATTGGCATTAATTTTTCCATCAAAAACTCCCTCTTGTTGACCCTCAACCACGAAGCCTTCAATTAAACGATAGAGTCTTTTCAAGGGGGGGGCAATTCCATGGCGAATGTTTGGACTCGACTGGCGCAGCTGAATCTGAAGGAAGTTAGCCAAAACCCGATTATCACCCAGAGCTGTAATATGATAGCGGACTAAAACCTCTATTTTTTCCCAGGCATCTGAACATTCAAGGGTTAATTTTTCAACATCTCTAATCAAACTGTTGACCTTCTCCTGAAAAACCGAGACCAAAACCTCCTCTTTATTAGCAAAATAGAGATAGATCGTACCATCCGCAACATTAGCTTTACGAGCAATCTTTGAAACCGGGCAATCGTGATAGCCATATTCCGAAAAGGCCTCCAAAGCCGCCTCAACGATAGCAAGGTATTTAGCTCTTTTACGAGGATCATCTGGAATCCCTTTAGACCCGAGATGATCATATTTCTGCAAACTAGTTTTCATAAAGGGCGTCAAGCTCCTGCTGAAATTTTGCGGTTACTATTTTTCGTTTAAGCTTCAATGTCGGAGTTACCTCATCGTTATCCATCGTGAATTCACTGCTAAGCAGGACAAACTTTTTAACCTGTTCATAACCCGGAATACTGTTTTCCTGCTGAACCTTCTCAATTCGTCGACCGAGCATCGCTCTGATTTCGGGATTCTCCAATAAGCCCTTGATATCTGTAAAAAGAATATCATTTTTCAAAGCATACTCTTCGACCTTAGCAAAATCAGGGACCAAAAGGGCTGAAATAAATTTCATCCGGTCTCCGTACAACATTGCTTCGCCAATATATTTATCCATCTTGAGCAGGTTTTCGAGATGTTGTGGGGCAATATTTTTTCCGCCCGCAGTAACAATAATATCTTTTTTACGGTCGGTAATCTTAAGATAATTATTACTGTCCAATTCACCGACGTCACCAGTATAAAACCAGCCGTCGACAAAAGCTTCATCAGTTGCGGCCTGGTTGTTATAGTAACCCAAGGCGATATTCGGACCCTTGGCCAGAATTTCACCATCTTCGGCGATTTTGATTTCCACCCCTTCAAGCACCGGTCCAACCGTACCGAATTTTATATGATCAGGATAATTAACTGCCAATACCGGAGCGGTCTCAGTCAAACCATAACCTTCATAAATGGGATAACCGGTACCGTAAAAAAATTCGGCAACCTTCTGTGGCAACGGCGCGCCACCGGAAATAAAAAAACGTAAACTGCCACCGAGCTTATCTCCTAGTTTGGTGAAAACCAGTTTTTTTGCCAAACCATACTGCCACAGTAATAAACCACTCGGCTTTAGACCTTCACGTTTACAAGCTGAAACCTTGTCAGCAACCCCGAAAGCCCAAAATACCAAGCGCTTCTTAATACCTGTACTCTGCTGGGCCCCATCATAAATACGGTCATAGATTTTTTCAAACAGGCGCGGCACGCTGATCATAATCGTCGGATGGACCTCGGTCATATTCTGCGAAACCATATCTATGGATTCGGCATAAGCGATCACCGAACCGTTATAGATCGGCAGATAATAACCTGACATCCGTTCAAAAACATGACTTAAGGGAAGATGTGAAAGAAAGGTATCAGAGGTGTCAACCCTGACACAGTTACTCGATGCAATCACATTACTAATAAAATTGTTATGAGTCAGCATAACCCCTTTAGGATCGCCAGTGGTCCCAGAGGTGTAGATCAGGGTTGCCAGGTCATCGGCATCAATATTCTGCCAGATTGCCTCAAGGCGCTCAGCCCCCTCTTTGAGCCATTCTCGCCCCTGCTCCATCAACTTACTTAAAGTCATTACATTATCGTGCTTAAGCAAATCTGCCGGAAGATCCTCATCAAAAACAAAAATCTTTTTCAGGTTGGGACAATTATCGATAATCGCAAGCCCTTTCTCAAGCTGTTCAGCTGAAGAAACAAACAGAAAAGCCGCACTAGAATCTTTAACAATATACTCAACCTGATGGGCAAGGTTAGTCGGATAAATTGGTGAATCGGCGCAGGCACATGCCAAAATTGCAAGGTCGGCATAGGCCCATTCAGGACGATTTTCAGCAAGCAGAGCAACTTTACCTCCAGCCTGCAAACCCTCAGACATGAGCCCTCCTGCTACAGTTTCAACATTTGCCGCCCACTCACTCCAGCTTATCTCAACAAATTCTCCACCTCGTTTGACCAACATCCCCGGTTTATTTTGAAGTCGCCGGGCCTGCTCAAAAAAGATCTGGACCAGATTCATCTTAACGCTCCTTAAACAAATTTTCTACGAATGTAACCAATAATTTAAAAATGCAATGCCACCAAAGCAAAAACAAATAATGAATGAACCCTCATTCTTTTCTTTAATAACCAAGAAAAAACGACTTGTCAAGAATATAATATTATTTTATAAAAAAGAATTGGTGACAATTTAAGTCAGGTAAAATGAGAGATTAAAGACTTGATTTCAGCTTTATGAGAGCTGGCTGAGAATCGCAGGGAAATGTTGGTTTTTCCTCTGCGAACTCTGGGTGCTATGTGGCTAAATCAAGATTTCAATAAGCAGTAGTCGAATATTTACTTCACAAGATTAGCTTTCGCTCCTGACACCAGGGCTTCCAGAGCAAGAGACAAGGGTTCTGGAAGTTTTGGTCCAGTATACGTGTAGGGTTGAACCTTAGCAACCGAGCCGGCAATCTCCTGAGTAATTCTAGCACACTGGTCGCGAAAGCTCTTAAGGTTTACAATCTGACCTCTAACAAAAGCATCACTCAACGCTAATGAACCCTCAACAAAGGCCCGATACCGACTATCAAGTAGCAGTTTCTCAACTGCACCGGTCAAAAGTGCTGCCAATTTATCATCAATTGGCAATTTTTCAGAAAAGTCCGACTGACAAGCCGTAATAAAGTTGTACACTGTGACCCTACGTTCTTTGAGACGATGAAAGATTGAACGACCGACATAGAGACTATTTTGAGCTCTTACCGCTTCAATCACCCCAGCATAGACTGCCCGGGCAATCAATTCACCCATTTTACTATGGCCGCCAGTACCTTTAACAGTCGGCCCCCGCCCCTCAACCACTATAATATTATCAGTTCCGGTGCCAGTTGCCTGCAGAAATGCGGGATTGGCGGACGAACGTATATCGAGATCCTGCAGAGCCGCCGACTTACCTTCACAGGCACTGGTTAAAGCCCGGCTCATAGCCTTGGCGGTCAAACGTGTATTGGTTAATATAATTATATTTATAGTTCCGGGCTTATCATTTTTTTCAGAGTTATCCAACTCATAGTAATGCCCCTCATCAGCTCCCATCCGCAGAGCATTTGAAGTGACCCCGGCGGTCACCAGAGCGGTCACCCGCATCTTTTTAAATGATGCGGTTTTCTGTACCAGATATTGCATATCAGCCCCGGTAAAGAGCAGTGATGTGGTCTCAGGCTGGCGGGCAATAAGCAACCCGATCCGGCGATCAAACTCTTCTGGCCCAATCAGGTGGACCAGATTCCAGGTTGGCGGCGGCAGATAATGATTACCAACACTGCTAATCCCCTGACGGAAACCATCTAATGTGGATAGCACCAACATCGGTTCAGTCATGTCAACAACCAGGGTGCGATGGCCAAAGTCAGCAATAGTTGTCTCTATGACGTTGGCTCTCTTTACATACTCTATATCCACATCAATTTCGCGATCCCCATCAACCTTTTCCGGTAACAACATATTTTTGGAATCGCTGAAGTAATCGGGATAGATAGAGGCTGCCAACCACTCAACAAATTCGCCAACATGGATTGATGCGCGACAGGTTAGAGCGCAGGGGAAAAAATGGAGATTACCTGTACTAATGGCCTCAATCTCGGTGAATTGGGCTTGACTAAAGAGTTCAGAAACCTCCTGACGATAATCACAGGCGTAAATAAACTGCGGGTTGAAGGTTTTAATTTGCGCTGTAGAAATCGTAATAAAGTTCCCATTCTTCCCCCATTTAGGCGCAATCCCGCCAGCTGCAGCAATTACCTCATTCTGAAAAGAATCATCACCGGGCACCAAAATGGTGTCTCGGCCCATCATGCGCAACACTCGTCGCCGTTCGGATAGGGGAATCTGTGCAATTTTACGACTAATAAATTGAAGTTTCTGCTTAGTTTTTTCTATCAACTCCAAAGCTTGGTGATGCCGACCGACAATCCGCCCGACGAGTTCGATATCAGCATAGGAATCAGCCAGAGACGACGTTACAACCTCAACAACTCTACACCCAAGCACCTCCAGTTCCAGTCGCAGGTTTTTCTGTAAAGTAGATATGAAAACAAGGTCCGGCTGCAACTTTTTTATCCGCTCCAACGATGGCGCCAGAAAACCGCCAACAACTACGCAACGACTCAGCCGAGCCGGCTTCCGTACATGATACGTAATCCCGACCAGATTTTCATCGGCACCAAGCGCTGCAATAACCTCGGTCACCACCGGCACCAAAGAAACAATGCGAACTGGTTTCTGCGAGATCGTTACCCTGATCCCGGCATCGTCATTAACGAACACCGGGTAGTCACCAGCGAAGCCCAACAGCGGAGACAAAACAAAAATAAGCAACAGGATATATTTGATCAGAAATATTTGTTGCGAGCGGGATTTTCTATTCATTAGAGTTGTTTACAACCAAAAATTAGGATATCTACGATTCTTTGGGACATTATTAACCAATAGTGCAATTATCAACATGATAATTGCACCGATTCCAGCTGGCATAATCACATAGAAATAGCCCAGACTGTGAAGTTTACTACTCCCTATCACTGCGATTAAGGCAGTTGCACCGCCTGGAGGGTGTAGAGTTTATCATTTCTATCAAGTCGCAACGGCAAATCCTAACAATCGAGCATCAAGCAGTCGTCCCAACTCACGGGCCTCTTCGAGTTTTTCCGGTTGTTTATCAAGGCTTGGGGTGGTCTCTTCATTAATTTTGGTACCCGGACCAAAAAACATATGGACAGCACCGACTTTGCAGGTTTCACCATAGCCACAAATAAAACAGTTGGCAACCCCTTGAGCTGAAAGTGAACCGACACACTCAATCTGATTATATTGAAAAAAAGTTTTAAGATTATCAACTACCGGGTCACCATTGCGGCCGCCGACCCCAATCGCAACTGCAAGTTTACCACTGACGCCCTTGCCTTCCTGATGACGAAATTGATAAAAACGCTCAAGAAAACAGTGCGATAGACCATTGAGAACCGAGTAGTAGTTGGCCGCACCAATCACATAAGCATCTGCTTCAATAATTTTCTGCCGCAATTCGGCCATACCATCTTTAACTTTACAGATATTATCCTCAACACACCCTAAACAGGCGATACAGGGGCCAATTCTCTTGCCCGCAAGTGAAACAAACTCGGTTTCAACCGAGATCGTACTTAAAACTTCCTTAACCAAACGATCACAGTTTTCACCTTTGCGCGGACTTCCTGATATTCCCAGAACTTTCATAAGATTTATTCCCCCGATTTTACTTTTTTAAGTTTGTCAGAAATGATCGATAGATGCTAAAAGGGTAGGCAACAAACAAACTAAACAGAAACTTTCCTAACAAAACTAGTCAATTTTAGCCAGCGAAAAAATAACTATGGGTATATCACACAGCAAAATTGTTGCAGTAGAACTTAAATTAAGAGAATCACAAGTTAATGCGGTTGCCAAACTTTTCAGTGACGGAGCTACGCTTCCCTTTATTGCCCGCTATCGTAAAGAAGCCACTGGCTCTCTTGACGAAGTCGCAATCAAAGAGATTGAAATTCGCCTCGAAAAACTGGCCAACCTTGAAAAACGCCGGCAAACAATTCATGATTCTCTAACTGAACAAAAACTCTTGACCTCTGAGTTGAAACTTAAGGTTAACACCGCAACTTCATTAACCGAACTTGAAGACCTCTACCTCCCCTACCGGCCCAAACGACGCACTCGGGCTTTGGTTGCGCGAGAGCGTGGACTTACACCTTTAGCTGAGACCTTACTCAAACAACAGGAGATGCATCCTGATATTTTGGCTCAGTCCTATATAAACCCCGAAAAAGAGATTAACAATAGCGCCGAGGCTCTGGCTGGAGCTCGGGATATTATCGCCGAAAAAGTCAACGAAAACACCAATTTACGTCGCAAACTACGATCTCATTTCACTTCTGAAAGTGTAATAAGATCCGTCGTTATCAAAGGCAAAGAAGAGGATGGTATAAAATTTCGCGACTACTTCGATTGGCGGGAAAAAAGTGCAAAAGTCGCAGGTCACCGACTGCTCGCTATGCTGCGCGCTGAAAGAGAGAAAATAGTGCGTTTATCAATTCGGCCTCCGGCTGATAAAGCGCTGGAGATGCTCAAGAAAAAATTTATTCTTCAGAATACCCCCAGTGCCAAAGAGGTTGGGATTGCACTTGATGATGCTTACAAAAGATTACTCGCCCCGGCCTTGGAGAACGAATTACGACAAACCTTGAAAGAAAAAGCTGAGGCCGAAGCGATCACGGTGTTTGCAACCAACTTAAAGGAGTTACTGCTCGCCCCTCCGTTAGGACAAAAAATAGTTCTGGCCCTGGATCCGGGATTTCGTACCGGGGCTAAGTTTACTGTACTTAACGCCGCCGGAGAACTTTTAGAGAACGGGGTTATCTATCCGACTACTTCTGAAAAAATGCAGCTCGAAGCTGCCAAAGTAGTTAAAGAACTATGTCGGCGTTACAACATCGAAGCTATAGCGATTGGCAACGGCACCGCTGGTCGTGAAACTGAAGCTTTTGTTCGAGAGCTAAAACTTCCTGAGAATATCACTATTGCAGTTGTCAACGAGGCCGGAGCCTCAGTCTATTCAGCCTCTGATATCGCCCGAGAGGAGTTCCCAGACCACGACCTTACGGTTCGCGGTGCCGTCTCTATCGGTCGCCGTCTTCAGGACCCGCTTTCAGAATTAATCAAAATTGACCCTAAAGCGATCGGGGTCGGTCAATACCAACACGATGTTGACCAGAAACATCTCCAACAACGTCTGGATGATGTCGTCATAAGCTGTGTCAACATGGTTGGGGTTGAGGTCAACAACGCCAGCCCGCAACTCTTAGCCTATGTTGCCGGATTAAATCCCACTATAGCAAGAAACATTGTCAAATTTCGCACTGAAAATGGCCCTTTCAATTCTCGTAAAAAGCTCCTGAAAGTTCCTCGTTTAGGACCTAAAGCCTTTGAGCAAGCTGCCGGTTTTTTACGCATCAAGGATAGCAATAACCCTCTCGATGCCAGTGCCGTTCACCCCGAAAACTATGATCTCGTCTCACAAATTGCAAAGGATTGCGGCGCTTCGGTAAAAGACCTAATAGCGGATGAAAACGTCAGAGAGAAAATCATTATCGATAAATACACCTCCGAGACCACCGGGCGCCCGACCCTTGAAGATATTATCGCCGAACTCAGCCGTCCTGGACGTGACCCCCGCTCTGAGTTTATTGAGTTTCGTTTTCAGGATGGAGTTAGTGAAGTCAGCGACTTGGTCAAAGGAATGCGTCTGCCCGGACTGGTCACCAACATCACTAAATTTGGTGCCTTTGTGGATATTGGAGTTCATCAGGATGGCTTGGTCCACATAAGTCAACTTGCCAACCGTTTCATCCGTGACCCCAAAGAGATAGTCAAGCTCGGACAAGTCGTAACCGTCACGGTTTTAGATATTGACCTTAATCGTCACCGCATTGCGCTCTCAATGCGAAAAGATTAACTTATTGGGTCCAGTTTTTAATATTGCAGTGGAGCTTAAGCTGTGATATTTAGTCCCGGATTGAAACCTGACAAAAATATATTGTTTTTAGGAAATTTTTCAAACACTGGAGAGAATCAATGCTTAGACTTTCATCCCGCGTACAGGAGATTAAACCCTCCCCGACCCTAGCGATCACCGCCAAAGCTAAACTTCTGCAAGCAGAAGGTATTGATGTTGTCAACTTTGGCGCAGGTGAGCCTGATTTTGACACCCCAGACAATATTAAGGAAGCCGGGATTAAAGCCATCCAGGATGGCTTCACTAACTATACTGCCGTCCCGGGAATTCCACAACTGAGGCAGGCGATTGTGGCCAAATTAAAAAGAGAGAACAATCTTGATTATGCTGAAAATGAAATCATAGTCTCTTGCGGCGGTAAACACTCATTTTACAACCTAGCCCAAGCCCTACTGGATCCGGGCGATGAGGTTATTGTTCCGGCACCATACTGGGTCTCATACCCACCCATGATCTCTTTGGCTGGCGGCATCCCGATTGTACTTGAGACCAGCCAGGATGAGGGTTTTAAACTTTCACCGGCAAGACTTCAGGCTGCAATTACTCCTAAAACCAGAGCGGTAGTCATCAACTCCCCCTCCAACCCAACTGGAGCTGCCTACACTTGGGGTGAGCTTCAGGCCTTGGCTGAGGTCGTAGTTAAAAATGATATTCTGTTGATCAGTGACGAGATCTATGAGCATATAACATACGATAATTTTGCCCAGCGCTCTCCGGCCGAGATCAGCCCGGAAGTTAAAGATCGTTGTATCATTTTAAATGGCGTCTCTAAATCGTACTCGATGACGGGCTGGCGTATTGGCTTTACGGCGGGACCCGCGCCGTTGATTGCGGCAATGACCAAAATTCAAAGTCAGAGCACTTCAAATCCAACTTCCATTTCACAGATGGCCGCAATTGAGGCTTACAACGGTCCCCAGGACTACGTCATTAACGTCCTGACCGCTTTTGCTGAGAGACGGGCCTACATTGTTAAAGCTTTGAACGAAATCCCGGAAGTCTCATGCTTCAACCCTCAAGGTGCTTTTTATGCATTCCCAAATGTCGAAGGCTTGATCGGCAAGAGCTGCAAGGGCAAAAAAATCGACTCATCTTTGACGCTGTGTGAGATTTTACTTGATGAAGCTAAAATTGCTGCAGTTCCCGGGGAAGCTTTCGGAACTCCCGGTTACATGCGCCTCTCATATGCCACATCTATGGACAATATAGTTAAAGGTATCAAAAGGTTATCTAAATTTATTAAAGATCTTTCTTGATTCATAAACAAAGTTATCGCCTTACTATTTTACTAATGAAAACACTTTTTGAGAGCACCAGAAATATGAAGGTTTAGCTCGCATGACTTAGTATTCCAGGTGCTCTTTTGTGGTTTTATATAGATTAAAGGGTGTCTTGAAAAACTAGACTTTTTGTTCGAGTGCAAGGCAGGCGAAATTTTTAACCGAATATTTTAGAACTAAATTATGATTACAGTTACCAACTTAAGTAAAAGTTATGGCGGGCAGACTCTTTTCAGTGATGTCAATCTCCAATTTGACCCCGGCAACCGCTATGGGGTTGTCGGCCCGAATGGGGCGGGCAAATCAACTTTCATAAGAATCTTGTGCGGACATGAAAGTACCGACAGTGGCGCCGTCAGTCTACCGACAAAAATGCGGGTTGGCACTCTCAATCAGGATCATTTTGCCTTTGAGAATGACCTGCTGACTGATGTTGTCATGAAGGGACAGATGGAACTATTTACCGCTTTTGCCGAGAAAGAGAGAATCTTGGCCGAGCCCAAGCCCTCGTCTGAACGCATAATTGAACTTGAAGAAATCATTCAACACTACGATGGCTATCAGGCCGAAAGCCAAATCTCACAAATGCTTGAGGGCCTAGGAATTGCGACAATCTACCATTCGCAACCAATGCAAGTACTATCTGGAGGTTACAAACTCAGGGTTTTGCTGGCCCAATGCCTCTTCAACCAACCTGAAGTCCTGTTGTTGGATGAACCAACTAACCATCTCGATATCATGTCAGTACGCTGGCTTGAGGAATACTTAAGTGACTACAAAGGCACGGTCATTGTCGTTTCACATGATCGTGATTTTATCAACCAGGTCTCAACCCATATCGCCGACATTGATTACCAAACCATAAAAATATACCCCGGCAACTACGACTACTATCTCAAAGCGCGCGAACTTGAAGATACACAACGGCGCCAGGAGTCTGATAAGGCTGAGAAAAAGATGGGTGAACTCCAGACCTTTGTTACCCGTTTCAAAGGCAAAGCGAGTAAGGCCCGCCAAGCTCAAAGCAAGATGAAACAGATCAACCGGATGGAGAAAGACCTGGTCGCCCCGCTCTACTCGTCTCGTGCCCATCCAAAAATAGCTTTCACCTGCTGCCGACCATCGGGAAAAACCGTTCTCAAGGTAAATTCAATTAGTAAGTCATATGGCGCTAAAAAGGTCTTAAGCAATGTCTCACTAACAATCAATAAAGGTGATCGCCTAGGCGTTATCGGACCTAATGGGATCGGCAAATCAACCCTGTTGAAAATCATTATGGATGAACTTGAGGCCGACCAGGGAAGTTGTTCCTGGGGTTACGAAACCTATCCTGAATATTTTTCTCAGGACCATAAAGAGTTGATTCCAGCGAACACCTCACCTTATGAATTCCTCTACAGCTATGGTCCGAGTGAAAGTATCGGTGTGATCAGAGGCCACCTTGGCAACCTGCTCTTTTCTGGTGATGATGTTCATAAGAGCACTGCCGCCCTCTCCGGCGGTGAAGCCGCCCGCCTGGTCATCGCAAAACTGGTCTTAAAAAAGGGCAATGTCCTGATTTTAGATGAACCGACCAACCATCTTGATTTAGAATCTATTGAAACATTTATTGACGCTCTGGTTAAATTTGCCGGCACGATTATCTTTGTTAGCCACAACCGTTATCTTGTCAATCGCCTTGCAACCAGCATCCTTGAATTAAAAACTGACGGCTTCGACCTCTACCCGGGCACCTACGCTGAATACCTTGATCATTTAGGTTGCGACCATCTTAGTGGCGATGACCCGACACAAACCAAGACCAAACCCAGCCGAATGCTGGAAAACAAACAAAATAGTGGCCCCAAAGCTAAAGGATCGGATAAAGCAAACCAACCTGAGGCGCAAACCACAAAAACCAAAGCACCCCAAAAAAGTCAACCACAGGATCAAATTGTACGCAAAAAAATTAACCAACAATTAAAACCCCTGCAAAAAGAGAGTCGCGCTGCCGAAAAGCTCTGCGAAGAGCTTGAAAAGGATAATGAGAATTTCAACCAGACATTCTCCCAACCTGACTACTACTCAAAGACTTCACCTGAAATGATAAAAAAACAGGCGGCTGAAAAGAAAGAGTGTGAAGAAAAATTAAGCTGGGCTTACCGTAAATGGGAAACGCTCAACCAGGAGATCGAAACCTTAAAAGAGAAATTACAATAGACAGATGAGTGAATCAATCAGCAGGTCGGTCAAACGAATAAGTTGCCCGCCCCTACACATAATTCTTTTCGAACCTGAGATTCCAGCTAACACGGGCAATATCGCCAGGCTTTGCGCCGCTGCAGAGATCCCTCTACACCTAATTCACCCATTGGGTTTCAAGACAGATGACCGCAATCTCAAACGCGCCGGACTCGACTATTGGTCTGAGGTTGATGTCAAAGAACATGCTGATTTAACAAACTTTATCAAATTCTGGCAAACCCTGCACCAGCAACCAAACCCAATCATCGCCCTGAGTGCAAAAGCTACGAAAAACTATAATCAAATTACTAATTTTCCACCGGGGTCGGGCCTGCTCTTTGGTCCAGAAACCCGAGGGTTGCCACAATCGTTGCTTGACCACCACCCAACCTGTACGATCCCAATGTCGGGAAAGGTTAGAAGCCTTAACCTCTCAACCTCGGTTGGCATTGTCGCATATCATTTTTTACAACAACTAAAAGTTTTTTAGCAATTCAAGTCACTATTTCAAGAGCTCTTGACTTAAGTCAATGAAAAGCGTTTACTTTTCATCTATAAAGAGGATTAAATAAATCAACTTGCACTATAATAAAATTAAAACAATCTACAATTAACCTTAAAAAAGGAGCTTAACATGTTTTGTTTTCAATGTCAGGAGACAGCCAAAAATCAAGGCTGTACCATCAAGGGTGTATGCGGCAAACAAGATGACACTGCTAACCTGCAGGACCTTTTGATTCACAATCTCAAAGGAATTGCAGTTTACGGTGTAAAATTGAAAGAGTTTGGGATTCAAGACCAGGAAACTGCCCTGTTCGTGGCCCAGGCTCTCTTTACGACAATCACCAATGCCAACTTCGACAATGATAGTCTAACCTCCTATATTAAAGAGTCATTGGAGCGAAAAAAATCTATTCAGGCAAAATTTTTAACTGCCTGGAAAGATAAAAATGGTCAGGATTTTGACGGCTCCTTACCTGATGCGGCAACCTGGTTCTCTGAAAATTCTGCCGATTTTGCTGAAAAAGCCAAAAGTATTGGTGTGTTAGCCACTGAAAATGAGGATGTTCGATCCTTGCGTGAACTTTTAATCATTGGACTTAAAGGAATTGCCGCTTACCTTGAACATGCAGCAACCTTAGGTTATGAAGATGACACGGTTTACGACTTTCTCATGGAAGCCTTGGACTCAACCACTAAGGATCTTTCAGTTGACGAGATGGTCGGCCTGGTCCTTAAAGCTGGTGAAGTTTCGGTTAACACCATGGCCCTGCTCGACAAAGCAAACACCACGACCTATGGCAACCCGGAACTTACTGAAGTAGACTTGGGCGTCCGGAATAATCCAGCAATTTTGATCAGTGGTCACGATTTGAAGGATATGGAAGAGTTGCTTGAGCAGACCGCCGGAACTGGGGTTGATGTCTACACTCATGGTGAGATGCTGCCTTGCCACTACTACCCGGCATTCAAAAAATATGACCATCTGGTCGGTAACTATGGTGGTTCCTGGTGGCAGCAGAACTCGGAATTTCAATCCTTTAACGGTCCGATCCTACTCACGACAAACTGTATTATTCCTCTAAAGAAGGAAAACACCTACCTTGACCGCCTCTTTACAACTGGGGTTGTCGGTTTTGTTGGTGCGACCCATATTCCGGAAAGAGCTAAGGGGGGAAAGAAAGACTTCTCCGCAATCATTGCGAAAGCGAAGGAGTGTGCTGCACCGACCGAAATTGAAACTGGTAAAATTGTTGGCGGCTTTGCTCATAACCAGGTTTTGGCTCTGGCTGACAAGGTTGTTGCAGCAGTCAAATCCGGCGCAATTAAACGTTTCATCGTTATGGCCGGTTGTGATGGCCGCCATAAATCAAGAAGCTATTTTACTGAGGTTGCCGAAAATCTGCCTAAGGATACGATTATCCTGACCGCTGGTTGCGCCAAATATCGTTACAACAAGCTCAATCTTGGCGATATTGGCGGAATCCCCCGAGTTCTCGATGCCGGACAATGTAATGACTCCTATTCATTAGTGGTTATCGCCTTGAAACTGAAAGAGGTTTTTGAACTGGATGATATCAACGACCTCCCGATCTCTTTCGATATCGGCTGGTATGAACAAAAAGCAGTCGCGGTCCTTCTCGCACTACTTTTCTTGGGTGTGAAAGGCATCCGCTTAGGGCCAACCCTGCCGGCATTCCTCTCACCAACTGTAGTTAACGTTTTGGTCGAGAATTTTGATATCAAACCGATCGGCACGGTCGCTGATGATATCGCGGCAATGATGGAAGGAAAGTAATATCAAGCTCCATCTAAGCCACAGTATACTATAAAAAGAGGCCGGTTTAAGCATTTCACTGCTTAAACCGGCCTCTTTTTTCAGGGTGTTCTTGCCACTTATATCTTGCTATATCAAGCTGGAACCGTTAGAGGGTAGCCAGAAAATCTCCCCGGCACCTAAAAGCCAACTCAACTAAGAGCGTGCAAAAAATAACCTAGCCAAATTTGATGCACTCGTCAAAAGTCCTTGGATGGCTAAGTAAAAATTTACTTTATTTGGAAACCAGTAATGAGCCGAATCAAACTTAAACTACCTGCAGATCAGCACTTCATCTTTAGCACTGAGATAACGCCCAGAATCAGCGACATTAACTATGGCAACCATTTAGGCCATGACCACCTCATAACCCTGCTCCATGAGGCCCGCATGCGTTTCTTTAAAAAGTATGATTTCAGTGAACTAAATATTGCCGGTAGCAGTATAATTATGGCCGACCTTGCGATCAGCTACAAGGCTGAAGTTGCATGGGGAGAAAGCCTGATTATTAAGATTGCACTCTGTGACCCATCGCGGGTGGGTTGTGACTTTTTCTATTTTGTCACAAAAGAAGGGAGTAATGAGGAGGTCGCCAGGGCCAAAACCGGGATTGTATTTTTTGACTACAAAAAGAAAAAAATCTCTCGCATACCCGAAGCATTTGCCAAATTGTTACCCTGAAATCAAAACTCCACGACCTTAGTCAAGAGTGACAAAAATCGATTTTCGCCGTTCACAATTGACTGCCCGACTACAGTGCCCTTTACCTGAAACATCTTCTAGCAGGACAATGTCTCCAGGCCCAAAACGCCGACACTCACCATCTGAAACTGTGAAATCAACCCGACCTTCAAGAATAACAACATATTGCCGACGTGGTGCATTATGCCACTGGTAGTTATAGTCTGCGGCAGTTTCTCGAAATATCACACCACTGGCAGGCTCTAACTTAGAAAGCATCCCGATAGCTCCGGCATCTTCAAGCTCAATCTCAAACGTGGCAAAATGGGTTTCGCCGGAGGTGTCCGTGTAGATACGATAGATCTGCATTTTATCAAGGCTCCCAAATTTTCATGATGTTCATGGCAATGCCTGATGCACTTGTAAAAAGTCTCGGGTTTTTTACAAGTGCATCAATACCCAAATCACATGGAAAAGTGAAGTTGAAATTAACCCATTACAATAACTTGACCGTATTTGGTGATTATGAAATTTTATGTTGCAACAATGCAGGTGCATGATCTATGAGAGAGCAGGCAAAGTTTGGGTCAACCACAGTATAAAATCCATCAATAAGATTTAAACCTATATAATAGAAGGAATTTTTAATGTCTACTTTCGAAAATGTAACTATCGTAAAAAATGCAAACATCTATTTCGATGGCCAAGTAACCAGTCGTACTATTGTATTTAATGACGGTTCCGAGAAAACATTAGGGATCATGTTGCCGGGTGATTATGAGTTCAACACTGACGCAAAAGAACTAATGGAAATTATCTCAGGAGAACTTGAGGTGCTGCTTTCACAAGAGTCTGGTTGGAAAAAGATTACTGGAGGTGAATCATTTGAAGTTCCGGCAAAATCAAAATTTAAATTAAAAATCAACTCAACAATTGATTATTGCTGTTCATTTTTAGCGTAACCACCTGTTTTAAAAACCATCTTTTTAGTTCTTGACGACATAAATCCCGCTGGACAACAATAGCAATATACATAGAGGCATCAACATGGCTAACTATGACTATGATATTGGCATTATCGGGGGAGGAGCTGCTGGACTTACGGTGGCTTCTGGTGCGGCTCAACTTGGGGCAAAAACCTTATTAATCGAAAAAGAGGAGACTTTGGGTGGCGATTGTCTCCATTACGGGTGTGTGCCCAGTAAGACCTTGATTAAAACTGCCCATGTCTACCATCTCATGAAAAATGGGCCCCAATTTGGCCTTCCAGCACTTACTATACCGCCAGTTGATTTCCGGTCAATTTCAGATCGGATCCAATCCGTAATCAGTACCATCCAAAAACATGACTCAGTCGAACGCTTCTGCAAACTTGGCGTCCAGGTTGAATTCGGCGCCCCTGAGTTTCACGACGAACATGCGATTAAACTTAACGGCAGATCAATTTCAGCCCGCACCTGGGTAATCGCCACAGGCTCATCTCCGGCCGTCCCTCCGGTTGCAGGCCTTGACCAGACCCCCTATCTCACCAACCGTGATATTTTTCGGCTGCAAAAACTTCCCAACTCTATGATCATCCTTGGGGCGGGCCCGATTGCCACCGAAATGGCACAAACTTACTGCCGGCTCGGCACTAAAGTCACTGTAATCCAACGTAGTGACCAGATATTAAGTAAAGAAGACCAGGACCTGGCCGATATCGTACAACAGATTTTAACGGCTGAGGGAGTTAACTTTCAGATGAATTCAGCTCTCATTCGGGTCAAAGATCTTGGCTCCGAACGAGAAGTGGTAGTGAAAAATCACTCAGGTGAAACACTGAGCCTAAAGGCCGAAGTTATCCTGGTAGCCCTAGGTCGGACTCCAAACGTGGCTGGTCTGGGGCTTGAAAAAATCAGTGTAGATTTCGACCGCAAAGGCATCAAAGTTAACAGTTATCTAAAAACCCGTCACAAACATATCTATGCTGCCGGTGATGTCATCGGTGGCTATCAATTTACCCATGTGGCTGGTTATGAAGGAGGGGTGATTTTGAGTAATGCCATTTTTCATCTCCCCAAAAAAACTAATTACACCTATGTACCCTGGTGCACATATACCCATCCTGAGCTTGCCAGTATCGGCATGAATGAAAAAATGGCCAAGGCGGCGGGGATTGATTACTCGGTATGGAATGAAGAGTTCCAGAATAACGACCGGGGGCTTAGCGAAGGAGAGAGTGCCGGCCGGATCAAACTGCTACTTGATTCCAAAGAGAAACCCCTGGGCATTCAAATACTGGGCCCTCACGCCGGTGATCTTTTAAGTGAATGGGTCGCAATCATGAACGGCAACGTCGGCTTATCCAAAATTGCTTCTGCCATTCACCCCTATCCCACCTTGAGTGAGATTAACAAAAAGGTGATAGGCTCGGTTTTTTCGCAAAAAATATTTTCCGATAAAGTTCGTAAAGGACTCAAGTTTTTCTTTAACTTTAAAGGTCGGGCCTGCAATTTATGATCGTGACAATACTTATGGGTGTCTTAAAAAGTTAGATTTTTCGTTCAAGAAACCCACCAAATCCTAAAGCTAGAGGGACCATGTCAATTTCCAAATTACTCACCTGCGGAGCTTTACTCCTTATTATATCCATACCTCTTCTTTCCTGCAGCGACAAAAACCATGCAACACTTGGAATTTCAGATTCAAGACTGGCTCCCTGTCCATCTTCACCTAACTGCGTTTCAAGTGATGACCGTGACAGCAAACACAATATCCCTCCGCTTCAACTTAATGTCGCTCCCGCAGAAGCCTTGCAAACCGCTCGACAAATCATCCTTAAGTGGCCACGTACCAAAATCATAAATGAGACCTCAGATTATCTTCACGCAGAATGCCGTAGTGCTTTTTTCGGCTTCGTTGATGACCTAGAACTCCACCTACGCCCCGCCGAAGGGATCATTGCCATCCGCTCGGCCTCACGTTCGGGTTATTCAGACTTTGGCGTTAATCGTCGCCGGGTAGAAGATTTACGAGACTCTCTCATAAGTCAAGGAGTTGTCCGATAGGGAGTTCTTGACACTATATTCACAAACACCATTATCAATTAACGTTACTCCGCTTTCGGCATTTACAACTCGCCACAGAGCTTTCCCAGGCGACAGCGGCCAGATCATGGTCTGAATTGCTACCCCGGGGTACAGGAAACGGGAAAAACGGCAGCTCAGCCGCTTCATCCTTTCAGGCTCTCCGGGCATTAATTTCTCGACTAGGGCACGACACCCATACCCCATCGTGCAGGCACCATGCATGATCGGTTTCTCAAAACCTGATTTTTTTGCAAAGTCAGAATCGACATGCACGGCAAAGTAATCACCGGTAAGACGATAAAGCAGATGCTGATCAGTAGTGGGCAAGGCATCTACAATAAAAACGGGCTCATCATCAGAAAAAACCACGCCCTTACCCGGAGCCGACAGGGTGCCACCTAAACCACCATCCAGGCGGGCAAAAAGTGAGTAGATGCTGGTGAAAAGGGGTAAACCGGAAGCCGTGCATGTTTCACATTCACCCACCAC
>DAOWHJ010000146.1 GCA_030641485.1 Pseudomonadota bacterium | reverse complement strand
CAATTTTCTTGAGTGCAAGGCAGGCGAGGATTTTAACCACAGGCATACACAAAGTATTCCGAGGATTAAAATTTGATCCTAACGCAGCAATCGAGGAAATTGGCGGTTTTCGGTCGGGCACTAGTTAGTTTTTATCTTTATCAACCAGCTTCTTCTTACTGATCCAACTCATCATTGAACGCAGTTTTTCACCGACCTCTTCAATCTCATGCTCTTCACCTTTGCGGGTCAATGCATTAAAAACCGGGCGATTGGCTTGATTTTCTAGAATCCATTCGCGGGCGAACGAACCATCCTGAATCTCTTCAAGAATTTCAGCCATGGCTTCACGGCTCTCTTCATTAATAACTCGCGGTCCACGGGTCAGGTCGCCAAATTGAGCCGTATTACTGATTGAGTAACGCATATTACTGATTCCACCTTCATAGATCAGGTCAACGATCAACTTTAACTCATGCAGGCACTCAAAATAGGCCATTTCGGGAGCATAACCAGCATCCACTAGGGTTTCATACCCAGCCCTTATCAATTCAGTTACACCACCACAAAGAACCGCCTGTTCACCAAAAAGATCAGTTTCGGTCTCTTCCCTGAAGCTGGTTTCGATGATGCCGGCCCGGCCGCCGCCGATACCACAAGCGTAGGCCATCGCCAGCCCACGCGTATCACCGCTAGCGTCCTGATGAATTGCAATCAGGGTTGGGACTCCCATACCTTGAGTATACTCGTGACGAACCAGGTGACCAGGGCCTTTCGGGGCTGCCATAAAGACATTCACGCCCGCTGGCGGCATAATCTGACCATAATGAATGTTGAACCCATGTGCAAAAGCTAAATAATCACCATCATTAAGATTGGGAGCAATCTCTTCATTATAGAGTTTTGCCTGCAGCTCGTCAGGCACTAAAATCATCACTACCTGGGCCTGGCGTACCGCCTCTGCGGTCTCAAAAAGCGGCAACCCGCCGGTTTCCGCCTTCGCCCACGAAGGCCCGCCCCGACGTAGACCGACGATCACATCAAAACCACTCTCTTTCAAGTTGTGGGCATGGGCGTGACCCTGGCTACCATAACCGATAACCGCGATTTTCTTACCCTGTAAAACCGTAAGATCAGCATCCTTTTCATAATAGAGTTGCATAATTTTCACCTCAATTTAATTTTTTAAAATTAACTTTTAATACTATCACGCGCCAAAGCAACCATGCCAGTACGTGATATCTCTTTAATTGCAAAAGGGGCCAGCACCTCAAGTGCGGCCACAATTTTAGCTCGTTCACCGGTCAACTCGACAATCAAGGAACGCACCCCCAACTCCAGGACCCGACCCTGATAAACCTCAACCAAACGGAGTAACTCAAGTCGCTTGGCGCCACCATTGACGGCAAATTTTAAAAGCACCATCTCCCGCGCCATTTGAACTGATTCAGTAAGTTCAACAACTTTGATTACATTAATCAATTTATTGAGCTGTTTGGTGATCTGCTCAATGATATGATCATCCCCATGGGTTACAATTGTCATACTTGAGATAGTTTTATCTTCAGTTTCAGCAACCGTTAAACTCTCGATATTAAAACCGCGCCCACTGAAAAGTGAGGCAATACGTGAGAGAACCCCAAACTCATTTTCAACCAGAACACTTATAATATGTTTCATCGCTCCCCCTACACCAACAACATATTAGAGATCGCTTCACCAGCGGGTACCATCGGATAGACATTCTCTTCAGGCGCAACCACTATATCCACAACCACCGGTCCCGGATGAGCAAAAGCTTGTTTTAAGATCGATTCAACCTCTTGCGGTTTTGTCGCTCGCAAGCCCAGGGCCCCATAGGCTTCGGCGAGTTTCACAAAATCAGGGGCATGATTCATAGTTGTAAAGGAGTAATGTTTATCAAAAAAGAGCTCCTGCCACTGCCGAACCATACCCAGATAACCATTATTTAGAATAATCACCTTAACCGGCAAATTATACTGAACCACGGTTGCCAACTCCTGACTATTCATCTGAATACTACCATCGCCGGCAATATCGATAACCAGCCGTTCAGGAAATGCAACCTGGGCCCCCATTGCTGCCGGCAATCCGTAACCCATAGTTCCAAGGCCCCCGGAAGTCAGCCAGCTCCGGGGTTGAGTAAAAGTAAAAAACTGGGCCGCCCACATCTGATTCTGCCCAACTTCGGTACTGACAATCGGATTGTCGCCCCGGGTCAATTCGCTAATTTTCTCCACCACAAATTGGGGCTTAATTATCTCATATTGCTGATAAGATAATTTATGCAATTCACGCCAACGGGCAATTTCAGCGAGCCACTCATTATGGCCGCCAGCACAAGCTTTAGTCCCAGGTTCGGAAGTTTTTAACAACTCAACCATTTTACCAAGCACATCAGCGACATCCCCAACAATTGGGATATCGACATCGACATTTTTGCTGATTGAAGTCGGGTCAATATCGACATGAATAATCTTAGCATCAGCCGCAAAGGTATCTACGCGCCCGGTAACTCGATCATCAAAGCGGGCCCCGAATGCGACCAAGACATCACTCTCAGTTACGGCCATGTTTGCACGATAGGTTCCGTGCATGCCAAGCATTCCTAACGAAAGTGAATCATCCTCAGGAAAAGCACCAAGGCCCATCAGAGTGGTTGTCACCGGAATCTGTAATGCCCGAGCAAGAGCTGTAAGATTTTCAGCCGCATCTGCCAAAATAACTCCACCACCAACATAAAAAACTGGTCTTTTCGCCTGAAAAATAACCTCAATGGCACGCTGAATCTGTCCCGGATGCCCAGCATAATTGGGACTATACCCCTTGAGAGAAGTTTTTTCAGCCACTTTTTTTAGACATTTACCGGCAATTACATCTTTAGGCAAATCAACCAATACCGGACCCGGCCGACCGCTGCCGGCGATATGAAACGCCTCGTTGACAATCCGCTCGAGATCTTCAACTCTTTTGACAAGAAAATTATGCTTAGTGCAAGGTCTGGTAATACCGACAATATCAGCTTCCTGAAAAGCATCATTACCAATCAGTGGGGTCGGCACCTGGCCGGTAAAAACCACCATCGGAATTGAATCCATTGAAGCGGTTGCAAGCCCCGTAACTGTGTTCGTAGCCCCGGGCCCGGAAGTTACCAGGGCAACCCCAATCTTCCCGGTTGCTCGGGCGTAACCATCGGCCGCATGAACCGCCGCCTGCTCATGGCGGACGAGAAAATGACGACAAGTATAGTCCGGCAGATGATCGTAAAAATTGATCACAGCACCACCGGGATAACCAAAAATGACCTCAACCCCCTGCTCCTGTAAAACTTCAAGGAGTATTTGCGCCCCACTTATCTCTTTCATAACCACATCTCCTCAATTATCAATACAGCGTCAGGTCCAAACTGTCAACTATGATGACTTTATACAAATCAGGGTAATAAGGAAACCGTACCCAGACCTGTTGCTTCAGGTAATTCTAACATTAGGTTCATATTCTGCACGGCTTGTCCGGCAGCCCCCTTGACAAGGTTGTCAATTGCTGAAAAAAGAATCAAACTACGCTTATCCGAGGCCAGGACATAACCGATATCACAATAATTACTACCCCGAACCGCATTGAGAGAGGGTAGCTCTCCCTCTGGCAGAAGCCGCACAAAAATTTCATTTCCATAAGCCTTATTAAACGCTTCTTCTATTTCGCTAATATCCACATCTCGCGACAGGGGAAGGTAAATGGTTGAAAGAATACCACGACTAACCGGTAACAGATGAGGAACAAAGAGTAGTTCCGGCGCTATCCCGGAAACCCGTTTAAGCTGCTCCACCATCTCCGGCTGATGGCGATGATTTCCGGCCTTATAGGGCTTAAAGTTCTCATTAACCTCGCAATAAAGCGAGCCCAGGCTAAGACCGCGCCCCGCACCACTGGTGCCTGATTTTGCATCGATCACAATTGTTGCCTGCCGTTCAATCAGATTAAGCGGCAAGATTGGAGCTAAAGGCAAAATCACACTGGTCGGATAACATCCCGGATTACCAACAATTCGGGCCTTGGGAATTGCCGAACGAAAAAGCTCAGGTAGGCCATAAACCGCTTGAGTCAATAACTCCGGCTGGGTATGAGGTTGGTACCAGCTTTCATAGAGGGACCGATCACTAAAACGATAGTCAGCACTAAGATCAACAACTCTTTTACCTGATTGATAAAGTTCAGCAACGACCTCTATGGCGGCTTTATGCGGCAACGCCGTAAAAACCAGATCAGCCAAGGTGATAATTTCCTCAACCTTGCTATCAATAAATTTAAGGTTGACAATCTCTCGTAATGAGGGGAAGAGTTCTGCCACCGGAACCCCAATATGCTGGCGCGAGGTGACCGCAGTCAACTCGACCTGCGGATGGCCAGCCAATATGCGCATCAACTCAACCCCGGTGTAGCCACTCGCCCCAATAATCGCAACTCTTATTTTTGTCACATTTTTCTCCTAATTACATGAAAACGAAAAAAGGGAGGCCGTTTTCGCGGCCTCCCTTTACTGTAAGTTTTTCTCTTACCAGATTCGATTTAACGTTTCGAGAACTGGTAGCGAGCTCGGGCGCCGCGTTGGCCGTATTTTTTGCGCTCCTTAATTCGCGCATCACGGGTCACAAAACCCGCTTTCTTTAGTACAGCCCGTAGCTCGGGGTCATACTCCTGCAAGGCCTTAGTAATACCATGTCTCACAGCCCCGGCCTGACCGGCGACACCGCCACCGACCACTTTAATCATAAAATCAAATTTATTGACGCAATCGGTCACGGAAAGAGGCTGGAAAACCAGCTCGCGAGCTACATCCATAGTAAAATAGTCTGTAGCAGGTTTGCCATTAACCTTGATTTCACCACTGCCCTCACTCAGCCATACCTTAGCAATCGCTGATTTTCTTTTACCTGTTGCATAATACCTTGTTGCACTCATATCAAAATCCTAAATATATTTTTACTGTGTTTTAAGTGAACTTGCTACCAAAGACCTTAAATTTTAAAGCTTCTTGCTAACTGGCTGTTGCGCCTTATGTGAATGCTCGGGTCCAGCATAGATTTTCAGTTTCTGCAACATTTTACGACCCAATTTATTTTTTGGCAACATCCCCTTCACAGCTGTATTAATAAGCTCGGTCGGGTTTTTCTCCAGAAGCTCGGCAGCGGTGATCGCTTTAATACCACCCGCGTAACCGGTATAATGGTAATAAATTTTATCTTTAAGCTTGTTTCCTGTTAAACGAATATCCGCCGCATTAACAACAACAACATAATCACCAGTATCAACATGCGGTGTATAGATTGGTTTATTTTTACCCCGCAGAACTGTTGCTATTTCACTAGCCAATCGTCCAAGAACCTGGCCTTGGGCATCAACCACATGCCATTTCTGCTCAAACTCTCCAGGTTTTGCTACATAGGTCTTCATCACTATCTTATTCTCCAGAAAAAAACAGCCGATTGCTTCTCGAAAAATTATCTGCAACCGGACTACAACCATAAAACTTAAAGCCCAACGCTGTCTACCTAGGGCAACAATTTTGAAGGGGAACTTTCTAATACAGCAGGCCATCATTGTCAAGTTCTTTTTACTGGTTCTTGAATTCTGATAACCAGAAAATATATTTTCAGACTCTGCCAAGGCCCCCTACAGAAAATCATCTCGCCGCTCAGCAATCAGGGCGATGACTCGATCAAGGTCTGCCGAAGTCAGGTCGGCACTCATTGTCACCCGCAACAAAGATTGCCCGGAGGCCACCGTTGGCGGCCGGATTCCCTGGATAAAAACCCCACGTTCAAGAAACCAGGCGCTCAATTCCATGGTTTTATGCGGATCACCAACCACTATCGGCACAATTGGGGTGGGATCATCACCAACTGTAATTCCAAGACCTTCAAGCCCCCGGCGAAAATAGCCGGTCAAGTATCTCAAACGTTGCACATGCTCAGGTTCTTCCAAAAGCAGATCGATTGCCGCCAGTGAAGCTCCAAGTGCCGCAGGAGGCAACGCTGTCGAGTAAATGAAACTACGAGCCTTATTGACCAGATAATCTATAAACTGCGGCGCACCGGCAACATAAGCCCCACAACTGCCCAGGGCCTTACCCAGAGTCCCCATCTGAATATCGATATCGGTATAGTCCAAGCCAAAGTGTTCGGCCGAACCCCGACCCTCACGACCTAAGACTCCAGTCGCATGAGCATCATCAACCATCAAAACTGCATCATATTTTTTTGCCAACCGGGCTATCTGTGGCAACGGAGCAATGTCACCATCCATACTGAAGACACTGTCGGTCACAATTAAACGGCGCTTAAAACTGGCAGCCCCCTCCCGCAGCAGGGCACCAAGATGATCAACATCCCCATGCCGATAAATCTTCAGCTGAGCCCGACTCAAGCGACAACCATCGACAATACTGGCATGATTCAAGGCATCACTATAGATAACATCTCCAGCCCCAACCAGGGTGGTCAAAAGTGCCAAGTTGGCAACATAACCACTGTTAAATAGCAACGCTCTAGGGGTCTTTTTAAAAAGCGCCAGCTTTTCTTCAAGCTCAACGTGGAGAGCCATAGTCCCAGATATCAGGCGTGAAGCCCCAGCGGAACAACCATAAGTCTCGGTTGCAGCACATGCTTTAGCACTCAACTTTGGATGATTGGCGAAACCTAAATAATTATTTGAACAGAGCAAGAGAACGGGCCGACCATTCAAGCTTGTATGAGCCTGTTGCGGGCCGCCAATTGTTCTTAAAAAACGAAGTTGTCCATCCTCTTCAAGCTGGCCCAACTCAATACCAAGTTCAACCGGCAACGATTTGCTCAACATACTCTTACTCATCTCACTACCGCTTCCTGATCAAACAACTTCCAATCAGCCAACAAAAGCTTATCATCCGCCCACTGTCGCCCACTGGTCGTCAAATAGTTACCCACCATCAAACCATTAGCCCCGGCCGCAAAAAGCAAAGATTGAAAATCAGCAAAAGTCCGCTGCCGACCGCCGCAGATCCTGATATCAACCGTAGGACAGACAAACCGGAACATAGCAATGGTTAACAGTGCTTCCATCGGCGACAATCCCGCCTGATTTTCTAGCGGTGTCCCCCTGACTGGCAGGAGAAAATTTAAAGGGATCGAATCAACTTTAAGGACCCGCAGGGTCAACGCCAACTCCACCCGCTGCGCCCAGCTCTCACCAAGCCCCATGATACCGCCGCTACAAACATAGAGACCTGCAGCTTTAGCCGTCTGCACGGTCGCAATTGCCCGATCATAATCGTGAGTTGTACAAATTTGCGCAAAAAATGAGCGCGAGGTCTCTAAATTATGATGGTAGTGCTTAAGTCCGGCTTCACAATAGCGCCGGGCACTGGCATGGTCAAGAAACCCCAAAGATGCACATGGGGCTACTCCGGTCGCAGCAATTTCTTGCAACATTGCAACGATCTGTTCCTGCTCTGTAGCACATTCAACCGCCGTCCCACTGGTTACAATTGAAAAATTATCAACTTCACAGGCCGCCGCCGCTTGCACCCGTGCTGCCAACTCATCAACACTTATCAATGGAAAAGTTTCAACCCCGGTATCGTAGGATATTGACTGCGCGCAATAGGCGCAATCCTCTGGACAACGACCCGATTTGGCATTGACTATTGCGCAGAGCGCAATTTCAGTTCCACAAAAGTGTCGTCGAAGCTGGTTACTTAAGGCGAGTACGGATAGCAGATCGGGCCCAAGTAAATCCCCAAGTTTAAGCGCAAGCTCTTCACCAATTCCCTCTCCACTATTCAAGATGCTCGGCAACAATAAACTCAACGCCGCAACCATATCGATCGGCGGGCTCTCTAGACTACCTGACACTCTATTTGAACTGTTCGTTTGCAAAGAAAATTCCTTTCATTTTTTTGATTCACATGATATTTTATGAGTATGGCATTTAATCGTAAAGACAACTACTACATGCAAGCAAAACGTGAAGGTAAACGTTCACGAGCGATCTATAAGCTTGAAGAGATTGACAAACGTTTTCGAGTTTTCAAAAAGGGCCAGAAAATCCTTGAGCTCGGGGCGGCCCCCGGCGGCTGGATGGAGTATATCGCCCAACAAGTAGGAACTTCCGGGAGCGTTTTAGGTCTTGATCTACAACCCATTTACGACCTCAAATCACCACCCTGTAAGACCTTGGTTGCCGACATTTTGGCCCCGGAAACCGGGGCCCAGATTGATGCCTTGGTAAGCCCACCATTCGCGGGTGTCGTCTCCGATTTAGCCCCTAATCTAACTGGGATTAAAGCTACCGATCAGGCAAATTCAATTGCGATGCTCGAAGCGGCATTAACACTTGGCCTTGAGCGCCTTAGTAAAGGCGGTTTCTTTATATGTAAAGCCTTTCAGGGCAGTGAACTAAAACAATTCCAGCTCCAATTGAAAAAAAGCTTT
>DAOWHJ010000172.1 GCA_030641485.1 Pseudomonadota bacterium | reverse complement strand
GCTTACTAACAACTGTTTCAAGTTTTTTCATCGAATTTTCAAAACTTACCTTTGCCATCTCCAACCTCCCACGGAATCATTAGCAGATGTTTACTGTCATCGACAAAGCGCAATGGATCCACAAAGACCCCGGCAATTTTAACTCCCCAATGTAAATGCGGGCCGGTCACCCGGCCGCTTCTACCAGATTTACCGATAATCTGCCCCGCATCGACCTCATCACCAAGTGAGCATTCAAACTCACTTAAATGCATGTAAAGTGTAAAGACACTCAGCCCATGATCGATAATTACAATTTTACCGCTATAATAAAGCTCTTCAGCAAGAACCACTCGACCCCGAGCTGAGGCTCCAACCGAAACTCCAATTGCAGCCTTAAAATCAACCCCGCCATGCGGTGACTTGGGCTTACCGTTAAGTAACCGTCGTGTACCGAAAGGAGATGTAGATTCGGTTGTCAGTGGGGCGACAAACTCACTGCCACTTAAAAATTGGGCAGCGGAGGCACCATAAGCAATTTCAAGGTCACGTCGATTTTGTTTAATTCTCTTTAAATTTTCTGGTCGCATTGGAGTTGCCATCTCTTTTTTCACGGTCAGGCGCTGCTCACCATAATCATGGCTGTCAACAGCGACTGCTAATACCAGTTCAATCCCAACCTGTGAATTAATGGAAAGCTCGTAAGTCCCCGCAACAGTTCCAAGCGGCACGGCAGCAACCCCACGCCAACCTCCGTCTATCGGTTCAAGCTGAAATTTTCGCTGACAAAAAGTCATACTTTGCAGCTCTACTTCTTTTTGCAGTTGACTTTCATCAATGATTCTTAAGACAACTACTAGGGCCTGCCCGGCAGAAGGCTTAGCCGGAGCTAAAAAAAGTTCATAGCCATCGGTTACAGTTACAGTAAAACCCTCTGGTGCGGCCCATAACGAAACTGACTGAAAAAGACTAATCAGTAAAAGCAGGATCAGAAAAACCAATCCATTAAGTTTCATACATCACCATCTCAACCCGGCACAAAGCCTCTCCATGATTAAAACGCAAGCGTAATTTTTCCCCTGCGGTCACATCCCGACTGCTACTAACAACTTGATGATTATCAACCTTTTCAACTATCGAATAACCACGGGCCAATATAGCTAAAGGGCTACTGGCATTAAGACGATCACCAGAAGCTGCAAGTCGCTGTTTATTTTCAGCCAGATGATAGCGCATAATCTGTTTAAGGCGCTGATTTTGACGCTCTATCTCTGGGGAAAAAATTTCACATTTAACTAACGGTGATGATTGTTCGAGACGATATTCACAAGTTTTAAGGTTTTGCCGCACCAGCCGCACACGTAAGAGCATTGCGATCCTAAAACGAGATTTCAATTCTACAAACTGTTGACTTTTAACGACAATCCTCTCAGTAGCACGATCAAGTGCTAAAGCCAACATCTCAAGCCGGCGGCGCTCTCCGCTGATGCGATGCCGACCAACTTGCAGTAGGCGCTGACGCAAATGGTGTAAACGTCCAACTATCTCGCTGCGATTAGCAATGACAAGTTCTGCTGCAGCGGATGGCGTCGGCGCTCTTAGGTCAGCAGCAAAATCGGCAATGGTAAAATCTATCTCATGTCCGACAGCACTAATTAAAGGGATTTTACCAGCCGCTATCGCATATGCAACTTGCTCATCATTAAAAGGCATCAAATCTTCGTACGACCCCCCGCCCCGGGCCAGAATAACCGTATCGACACGATTCTGCCAGTTCCGATTCACAAATTCTAAAGCCGAAACAATTTCACCTGCAGCCCGCTCTCCCTGAACTGTTACCGGGACAATAATAATCTCAACCCCGGCAAAACGCCGCCGGACAACCTGGAGGATATCTTGCACAGCCGCCCCAGTTGCCGAGGTTATCAGAGCCAGACTTCGCGGAAGCTGAGGGAGTATTTTTTTCCGTTCGGCCTTAAACAGGCCGGCTCTTTCCAATTTCTCTTTAAGCTCGGCAAAGGCCCGCCAAAGCTCACCCATACCTTTAAGCTCCAGAGTCGCAACAATAACCTGGTATTCACCACGTGGTTCGTAAAGACTTATGCGTCCGTTGCATAAAACCTGGTCACCCTCTTGGGGCTGATAACGCAAGGCCTGACTCTGACGTCGAAAAAGTACCGCCTTTAACTGCGAGCACTCATCTTTCAAGGTAAAGTAGCAGTGTCCAGAAGCAGGGATTCTCAGGGTTGATATTTCACCCTCAATCCAAACCGGGGTAAAATTATCCTCCAAAATCAGACGAATATCACCATTCAGTTGAGAAACACTGTATATATGTTGACGCTCTTCAAAGTCGTCATCAACAAAATCATCTTCATTTTGCCAGAACTCATCTGGAAGTTTTAATGTACTCATTGAAGATCTACTCGTTTACAGAAGGTTAATAGAATGGGGGGCGACAGCAAAGTTTGCAAATTTCCGATGTGACTTAACTGCAAGCTTTACGCCGCCAACAAGATTTAACCTATCGCCATAAATGAGTCAAGTCAGCATTTTTCGTACTCCGGAAAAAAATCAGTATATATTCGGGTAATTTCTGTAAAGAAATTACAAATAACATCGAATAGCACTTCGCTCACCTGGCTTTCAAGCCAAATAGTTACATCTAAAGAGCGTGAACCAGTTATTTTTCTTGAATTTTTCCACCGTCCCTGCTAAATGGGACGAATATACCATGCTGGATTTTCATTGACCATAATGAAGATCGATTCAAGGCACCAACATAAAAATTTGTAGAGAGTCATAAATATATGTTCAGTTCATTCTTCGGTCTCTTTTCCAGTGATTTAGCAATCGACCTAGGTACGGCCAATACCCTAGTTTACGTTCACGGAAAGGGGATTGTCATTGATGAGCCATCGGTAGTTGCAGTCCAAAGCAACCCCAATGGAACCAAGAAGGTACTTGCTGTCGGCACCGAGGCAAAACTCATGCTCGGTCGAACACCGGGTAACATTGTTGCTATTCGGCCAATGAAAGATGGCGTCATCGCCGACTTTGAAGTCACTGAAGCGATGTTACGCCACTTTATCACCAAGGTTCATAAACGCAAAAAGTGGGTGCGCCCAAGGACTGTCATCTGCGTCCCTTCTGGAATCACCCAGGTTGAGCGCCGGGCCGTCAAAGAGTCGGCCGAATCAGCCGGGGCTCGCGAAGTCTACCTGATTGAAGAGCCGATGGCCGCTGGCATCGGTGCGGGTCTGCCGATCACTGAACCGACCGGCAATATGGTGGTTGATATCGGCGGTGGCACGACTGAGGTTGCCGTCATCTCTTTAGCTGGAATCGTCTTCTCGCGCTCGGTACGCGTTGGTGGTGACAAAATAGATGAAGCCATAACTCAATATATCCGCCGCAAATACAATATGCTGATCGGTGAACGTATGGCTGAGGGGATTAAAATAAAGATTGGGGCCGCGGCTCCATTAGACGAACCTGAAACCATGCTTATCAAGGGCCGCGACACTGTCGCCGGAGTACCTCAAACTCTTGAAATAAATTCAGAAGAGATTCGCGAGGCCTTAACCGAGCCGGTCAATGCTATTCTTGATGCGGTCCGTATTGCTTTAGAGCGTACACCACCAGAACTTGCAGCTGACATTGTTGACAAGGGCATCATGCTAACTGGAGGCGGAGCCTTGCTCCGCAACCTTGACTCCTTGATGCGCCATGAAACCGGGTTGCCAATCACCGTAGTTGAGGACCCCTTGACCTGCGTTGTCCGCGGTTCCGGCATGGTCCTTGACAACCTAGACCTTTTAAGAGAAGTAACCCAATGCGAATAAACTTAACCATTACTTGACTTTTCACAAAGACATCAAGATTGTGCCATGACAGATTTCAGTCGCCGATTGCCGTGGCTGCTTAGCCTCGCACTAATTTTTATTTTTCTGACGCTCTGCGCAAACTTCGGACTACGAAGTGGTGGCAGCCTGTTTGCCATTGCCGAACGCTCAGCCTTAGCGATGACTTTTCCTCTGCAGAAGGGGATAGATATCGTCTTTACAAGCACCAGTAACTTTTTTGACAACTACATTAAACTCGTTGGCACCAAAGAGCAAAACCGTAAACAGAAAGATGAAATCGCCCTGCTCAAATACCACATCGAACAACTTGTCGAAACCGGCATTGAAAACCAACGCCTGCATAAACTCTTAAACTTCAAAAAACAGCATAACATTCTCACACAGGGCATTGCTGCCCACGTCATTGGCCGCCAAACCTCTCCCCTATCTCACGTCCTGATTGTCGACTGCGGCTCCAACCAAAACCTTAAAATTGACAACCCAGCCTTTACCTTAGGAGGGGTTGTGGGTCGCGTCATTGCCTGCGGGCCCAACTCCGCCAAGATCCTTCTATTAATTGACAGAAATAGTGCCTGTGATGTTATTGTGCAACGTAATCGCATCCACGGTATTCTTCAAGGTACTGGCGTCAACCTCTGTCGCTTGGCCTACCTGCAACGAACCGCAGACATCAAAGTTGGTGACAAATTGATCACTTCTGGACTTGACCGCATTTTCCCAAAAGGAATCACCGTCGGCACGGTGATAACCGCCACCCTTGACGGCAACGAACTAAGCCAACAAATTCAAGTTAAACTGGAATTTGATCCAGAAACCATTGAAGAGGTCTATATCATTCCGTCCCGACTCCCACCATCACCTAACCTGAACCAGCAAGAAGCTAGCAGCAAATGAACATACTCTCGCTTTTCTTCCCACTATACTTCGTAATTGCTACCCTATTTTTCACCGCAATTGAAACTACTCTTTTCCCAAACCTTGGAGTACCGTCAGTCTGCACACCGGATCTTAGTTTGGCCCTTATTACTTTCCTGGCATCGTACTCATTGGGCTGGCGCTCGTTACTTGCTGCCATCGGCATCTCATTGACCGTGCCTCTTTGCAAGGGTACCCTAGGCATCTTGCAACCGGCAATAATGCTATTTGTATTTCTTGTTGGATGTCGTCTCAACCAGACAATTTTCATGAACAATATCTTCCCCCAAGCTTTCTTTGCTGGCTGTGCCAAGCTCATAATAACCATCTTTTTAGGTTTGGCAGTGTCTCCAGCACCACCACTTGGCAAAGTACTCATTGTCGCTTCCGGGTGCGCCCTGACAACGACCCTATTTGCTTTCCCAATTCTCTCCTACCTGAATACTCTTCAGGAACGTTTTCAAGAGTTTAACCCTGACAGTATTGTCAGTTGACTCGAAAGGGCACCCTCTACTCTAGATGACCAATGTAAACAACAGCAAAAAAAGTAAACGTGAGCAGATCTTAAGCAACGGTCGCATCATCATAGTGATTATGGCCGTCATCGTTGCCAGTATCACCTTACGACTCTGGTATCTGCAAATTGTCAAGGGTGAATACTACAGCCAAAAATCACAGGACAACCGTCTTAGAAACCGCCGAACAAGAGCTTTAAGAGGGATTGTTACTGACCGCAATGGCATGATCTTGGCTGACAACTCACTCGGATTCAACCTCCAGATAATCCCCGAAAACATCGATAAAAACAGTATCGCCAAACTGGCAACTCTTATCGCTAAATACATTGAAGATCTTGACTCCGAGATGATAGTTAAACTTTACAAGAAAAGTTCAGCCTACACCCGCCACCGTCCCCTAACCTTGAAGAAAAATTTGACTCCCGACGAGCTGGCCCGCATTGAAGCCCGCAAATATGAACTCCCTGGAGTCATAATTGAGACTGAACCATTAAGAGAGTATCCCTATGATGCTATCTGCTCTCACATCATTGGCTACTTAGGCTTCATCAACAATAGAGAGCTTCAGCTTGAAGCTTACAACAGTTACGCCCGGGATGACCTAGTTGGACGTACCGGCATTGAGGCCCGCTTCCAAAGCCGCCTGCGGGGCCAAGACGGACTGCGTCAAGTTGTGGTCAATGCGCGGGGCAGAGAACTTGAAACCTTTATTGTCGCACCCGCAGTCTCCGGTGACAACCTGCAATTAACCATTGACATTAATCTCCAGGAGTTCGCCTTTCAAAAGATGGGAGAGCAAGTTGGCAGCCTAGTCGCAATTGACCCAAATAATGGTGAAATATTGGCCTTGGTCAGCACTCCATCTTTCTCGAACAATCTATTTTCGACCCGCATTCGTAATGCAGATTGGCAACGAATAAACAGCGACCCCTTACACCCTCTACAAAACCGACCAATTCAGGGGTGCTACCCGCCCGGATCAACGATTAAACCTTTGATTGCGGCTGTCGCCCTGACGGACCAGATCATCAACGAAGAGAGTAAATTTTTCTGTAAAGGATCCCTATCCCTCGGCCGCACCAATTTCCGCTGCTGGAACCGTTATGGACATGGAGAAAGCGACTTATTTAAATCACTTCGAGAATCCTGTGATGTCTACTATTACAACCTTGCTACGCGGTTATCAATTGATCGTATTGCAGCTTTCGGGCACAAGTTTGGCTTGGGAGTTAAGAGTGGCATTGAATTGCCAGGGGAAAGATCCGGATTAATGCCAAGTTCATCGTGGAAATTGAAAAATGTTCACGACCAATGGTATACTGGCGATAGTCTTTCGGTTTGCATCGGCCAGGGCTATCTGACCTCAACCCCACTTCAGATAGCTGCAATGTATACAGTCTTTGCGAATGGGGGTACCTATTTCAAACCGCACATCATCAAAGGTGAAGCGATAACAGCCGACCACAACAACCCAGTTGAAACGCTTGCAAAAAAATCAGGTGGCACAAAGATTGATATCAGCAATCGTCATATGCAGGCAATCCGCAAAGCCCTCTGGCAAGTTGTAAATAACAAGCGAGGAACCGCCTACAAATCCCGGATAACTGTAAAAAAGTGGGAGATGGCAGGAAAAACTGGGACGGCACAAGTTGTCAAACAGACTCTTGAAACCTTAAAAAAAGTAGAAGACACCCCCTGGCGCTTTCGTGATCATGCCTGGTTTGTGGCTTTTGCCCCTTTCACCAACCCTAGCATTGTGGTCGCAACCCTAGTTGAGCATGGCGGCCATGGTAGTTCCATAGCTGCGCCAATTACGCAACAAGTAATAGAATTTCATCTCAACAAAGTCGGCAATTTAAATAAATGACTCTATTTCGCCATAACAAACATCGACCAACTCGCATTGGCACCTCCCGTGAAGATGGTTTTTCTCCTGAAACCAGAAGTCACCTGAGTGAAAAAAGCTTAGAGCGTAACCGTCTTGACGGGTTTGACTATCTAACCTTTATACTCACTTTCATTCTGGTCGGGTTAGGAATTTTGACAATTTACAGTGCAACCTACAACCCGGAAGCGAGTAACTGGTTAACAGGCTGTTGCCGCAAGCAACTAATCTGGGTAATGATCGCCACTGGCACCGGCGTGGCTCTTTTTTGGATCCATTACAACATCTTCTACCAGGCCGCCTACCCGCTCTACGGATTAACTATTTTATTGTTACTTGCGGTAGAGGTAGCTGGAAGTAAGCATATGGGTGCAACCCGCTGGCTCTCATTTGGCGGTTTAAATGTACAACCCTCAGAATTTGCCAAGCTCTCGGTTATTCTAGCTCTGGCCCGCTACCTTAGTGACCGACGTCTACCACCACCATACAATTTAAGGGAGCTTTTGACCCCGGCCTTCATCATCGCGATGCCTGCTATTTTCATCTTAAAACAACCAGACCTTGGCACGGCAATGTTGATCATCCTGATATCAGGGGTTACCATCCTGATTGCCGGAGTCACCAGGGGAACCATAATAACCCTTGGGTTAAGTGCTCTAAGTGCAGCCTTAGTTGGATGGCAATTCCTGCATAGCTACCAAAAGCAGAGGATCTTGACATTTTTAGATCCGGAAAAGGATCCATTAGGTTCCGGCTACCATATCGCCCAGTCAAAAATCGCCATTGGTGCGGGCAAGTTATTCGGCAAAGGTTTTCTTAAGGGAACCCAAAACAGCTTGCATTTTTTACCGGAACAACATACTGATTTCATCTTTGCGGCCTACGCTGAGCAATGGGGTTTCTTAGGGGTCTTAGCCCTACTGGCCCTATACTTCACATTTCTTTTTCGGGCCTTAAATATCGCAATGGAAGCCCGTGATAGTTTCGGCAGCTACCTCGCAACCGGGATTGCAGCAATATTTTTCTGGCAGGTAACAATCAATATCGGCATGGTCTCTGGCCTGATGCCGGTAGTTGGCATACCGCTGCCGCTCTTCAGCTATGGCGGCACTTCAATGCTGACCTCAATGATCTTAATAAGCATCCTCTTAAATATTCATTACCGGAGAAAGGGATAAGCGTGATGGCGACAAAGAAGAGTAAAACCTCATTTTTCTGCACATCCTGTGGCTATCAAAGTGCAAAATGGCTGGGTAAATGTCCCGCTTGCAACGAGTGGGAAAGTATGCGTGAAGCCCCAAATGAAAGTGACTCGGAAAATGATCATAAAACCCCGGAAATGCTACTTGCAATTGCCGAACTCGGAATTGAAAACCGACCTCTGCCGTTAAGCAAAATTGATGATAGCGAACAACCCCGACAAAAAACTGGAATCAGTGAATTTGACCGGGTCTTGGGTGGCGGAGTCGTTACCGGTTCGGTGGTTTTGGTCGGAGGTGACCCCGGAATCGGTAAATCGACTCTCTTGTTACAAATACTTGATCGTTTGAGCACCCCAGAACGAGTCACCCTTTATGTATCCGGTGAGGAGTCTCCGGGACAGAGTAAAATGCGCAGCCAACGCATGGGTATTAACAACGACAATCTTTTTTTCCTGTCAGCCTCAAGCTGTGAAGAGATTATTAAACATTTCCGGGTGCTCAAACCAAAAGTCCTGGTAATAGATTCAATTCAGACCTGCCACAGTCCCGAAGTCAAATCGCCACCAGGGTCAACCAGCCAGGTACGACAGACGGCGGCTCACTTGGTGAAAATTGCCAAACTTACCAACACTCCAACCTTTATCATTGGTCATGTCACCAAGGATGGGGCCATTGCTGGCCCTAAACTCCTCGAACATATGGTCGATACGGTACTCTATTTTGAGTCCGACACTCAATATCCATACCGAATCTTAAGGGCCGTAAAAAACCGCTTTGGTTCAACCAACGAGATTGGCGTCTTTGAGATGACCGGCCACGGACTAATTGGGGTTGACAGCCCATCGAGTATTTTTCTCAATGAAAGGCCGCAAAGCCTGGCCGGCTCATTAGTCAGCGCGACCATAGAGGGCTCACGCCCAATCTTAACTGAGATCCAGGCATTGGTAAGCTCGGCGATCTCCGGCGGCATCCCACGCCGAACAACTTTAGGAATTGATCGCAACCGGGCAGCGTTGATGATTGCGATCATGGAAAAACGCCTGGGCCTCGACTTAAGCAGTAAGGATATTTTCTTAAACATCGTCGGCGGCCTCAAAGTGGTTGAACCTGCCATCGACCTAGCCCTAGTTGCCGCTATTCTTTCAAGTTATCTGGACCGACCGATACCTACCACAACCTCTGTCTTTGGCGAAGTCGGCCTGACCGGTGAGATCAGACGGGTCAACATGATCGACCAGCGTTTGAGTGAAGCAGTTAAATTCGGTTTTAAAAAAATTATTGTCCCCAAAGGAAATCTGGCAAAACAAAACACCACTCAATCTAACCTGAAAGAGATTGCAACCCTCAAAGAACTCGCCGAAGCACTCTTTTCATAATGATCAATATTCCAAATTTGTTTTTGTACTATGCAAGTCAACTATTAAAAAAATTGGCCCTTATAAATCTATTAGTGGTCACAGCCTTTTTGCTCACAACTGATGCTTACGCCAGTTGGCGACCACTTATTGGGGCACAGATTTCAGTACTTGAGGGTCAAAAATTAAAGGAATGCGAAGCCTACTTCAGGGAGCTCAAAGAATTAGGCTACAATACTATTATCCTACGGGTATTTCATAATCGTGGTGACCGTTTTCATGGCCTAGTAGAAAATGAGACCCACAACTTAAAATCGGAAGGGGTCTATTTTACAACCCAGAAAGTGCCGGTTATAGCCAACATCCTCTCACCCCTCTGCACCTGCGCCCACCGATCGGGCCTTAAAGTCATCGCCTGGATGAACACCCTGAAAGCTGATTACAACCACAGCTTAAAAAAGAGGGTGTTAACTTACAACGAAAAGCTCGGTAAAATAGAAGCAGATGGAACTCTATTAGAACCTGACAACCAAGATAATATAGCTTTTCTTGTCCACCTGTTCCAGGACTTAGCCACCCACCCTATCGATGGTATTCTTCTACAAGATGACCTGATCCTCAGACATAATCAGGGGTTTAAGATAGTTAATAGAGAGGTTTCACCCGCCCCTGACGACCTCTATCGGTTTACCGGAAAAAATCACTCAAAGATCAAATCTTACAAACCCGCTTTTAAGCGATGGCGTCAGCAACAAGCTCTAACATTGCAGGCCCTGGCCAACAAAATCTTCTCGACCTGCAGACAATTAAGGCCAAATCTCATCTGTGCCCAGAACATCCACTATGAACTGCTCTACAAAGAAGAGTGGAGCCGCGACTGGTTTGCCTGCACCAAAGAAGCTCTAAACACATCTCAAGCCGACTATTTCATGGTTATGGCTTACCAAGAGCGTATTCAAAGAGAGTTGGAGCTTAACCCCAATGAGCTAACGACAGCCATGAACAAAATTTTTGACAACGCCCAGCAGTGGCAGAAAAATAAGCTAATTTTCAAATTTGAAACCTCGCCGCAAACCAACCCGAATGAATCTGACCCTAAATTACTGCTAACTTTACACAACACCATCAATCAAGCCCGTCAACACAGCTGGCGAGACTTAATACTCACTCCATGTAATAATTTGGGCGCAGCAAGCTCTATAATCACCAAAGTTGACTATTAAACGTAAAAAGGGCAAGACGCGTACCCCGCCTTGCCCTTCAGCAACTACAAATCAGGTTTATCCTTATAACCAACTTACTTGGCGGCACGCCCCGCCCGTTTACGATCGACCTCTTTTAAGAGGCGCTTGCGTAAGCGAATAAATTTCGGCGTAACTTCAACCAGTTCATCTTCATTAACAAATTCCAGAGCCTGCTCTAAAGAGAAGAGAATCGGCGGAGTCAAGACGATATTTTCATCAGTTCCGGCAGCACGCATATTAGTAAGCTGCTTACCTTTAGTAGGATTAACTGCGAGATCATTACCCCGTTTATGGATACCAATAATCTGCCCCTCATAGACTTGAACATTGGCTTCGACCACTAAGTTGCCGCGCTCCTGAAGATTAAAAAGGGCAAAGCCCAAGACTTTACCAGGCAGCATCGAAACCAAAACACCATTCTGCCGCACCCCGAACTCACCTGCCAACATTGGCCCATAGTTATCAAAAATATGGTTCATAATCCCGCTACCGGAGGTTAAAGTCAGAAACTGCGAGCGAAAACCGATTAAGCCGCGCGATGGAATTGTAAAATCTAAGCGCACCCGACCTTTACCGTCAGGCCTTAAATTGGTCAACTCGGCCTTACGCGCTCCTAGGGCTTCCATCACTCCACCCTGATGTTCATCTTCACAATCAACCACCAAAATTTCAAAAGGTTCCTGCTTGACACCATCAACCTCGCGGACAATCACCTCGGGTCGGGAAACCCCCATTTCATAACCTTCACGACGCATTTTTTCGATCAAAACCGAAAGGTGCAATTCACCCCGACCGGAAACGATAAAACGATCTGAGCTGGCACCGGGCTCGACCCGCAAGGCAACATCGTGAATAAGTTCATGCTCCAAACGATCTTTAATGTTGCGACTGGTAACATATTTCCCGTCAAGCCCGGAAAATGGAGAATCGTTGACCTGAAATGTCATACTTACGGTCGGCTCATCAACCAATAGAGGGGGAAGTGCCTCAGGAGTATCAGGGGCACAAATAGTAGCCGATATTTTCAAGTCAGCAATCCCGCAAATACTTACAATATCACCAGCCACCCCCTCTTTAACCTCACTACGTTCAAGCCCCAAATGGCCCATAACTGAAAGAATTTTGGCTGAACGCTGGGCCCCATCGCTATCAACGACAACCACTGGCATTTGCGGTTTTACACGGCCGCGTTGGACTCGGCCGAGCCCGATAATCCCAAGATAATTGCTGTAGTCAAGGGCGCAGACCTGCATCTGAAAAGGGCCTTCAGGATCGACCTCAGGCGCCTTAACCTGATCTAAAATAACTTGTAAAAGCGGGGTCATATCAGCACTGATTGAATCCATTTCCAAACCGGAAATCCCATCAATGGCAGAGGCGTAAACTACTGGAAAATCAAGTTGTTCATCACTGGCACCAAGGCGACCAAAGAGATCGAAAACCTGGTCAACAACCCACTCTGGGCGGGCCTGTGGACGATCAATTTTATTAATCACAATAATCGGGTTAAGTCCCGCTTTAAAGGCTTTCTGAGTAACAAAACGAGTCTGCGGCATCGGCCCTTCAACCGCATCAACCAAAAGCAGAACCGAGTCTACCATCGACAAAATCCGCTCAACTTCACCGCCAAAGTCGGCATGGCCCGGAGTATCGACAATATTGATCCGATGCTCCTGCCAATCAATCGCCGTATTCTTGGCAAGGATAGTTATACCGCGTTCCCGCTCCTGATCATTGGAGTCCATGACTCGCTCGATGACCTTCTCGTGGTCCGCGAACACACCGGCAGCTCGCAACAAGCCATCGACCAGGGTCGTCTTGCCATGGTCGACGTGCGCGATAAGCGCAACATTGCGCAAAGAGGGGGAGGACATGGGAGGAAGGATACAGAGCACAGATCACAG
>DAOWHJ010000078.1 GCA_030641485.1 Pseudomonadota bacterium | reverse complement strand
GAAACGAAAACTCCTCTTGTGCAGCAAGCTTATGGTAAAGAGTTAACGGCGTATCCAGATCAGCGACAATCTCACGGCAAACGGGAACGTAGTCGTAGCCATCGGCAAACTTAATAAAATCTTCCAGTAGTGGATATATTTTCTCTTCCATAAGAAATTCCTGATTTAAAATAAAAAAAGGGTTGCGGCAAAGCACCTAAGCACTTCCACAACCCTTTTTTGAAGGTCCTAACGGTCAGTTTAATCTATATCCTGTTTTAAACAAGCCGTTGTGGAGGTCGCTTAGACATATTCATTCCACCCGGCCACCACCAGCCTCCAAATTTATTATACGATATCATCTGCATGAGCAAACCACTAACCTATCTCCAACACTACTGTCAAGTATTTTTCACCACCAAATTTTGATGAGCTTGTAAAAAGTCACGGGATGGCTAAGTGAAAATTTCGTTATACAAGATGTTCTGGTCTCTCCAGACGCAAGACCATACATATAGTATGTCGAGTGGCTGGAGAGACCAGAACTCGCAGTAGAACGGAACTTTTCACGACGCCATCATGCTTGTAAAAATTTACTCTTAGGTAGAACAATCTTCACCTTGGACCCCACTCCGACCTGACTTTCCATGGTGATACTGCCATTATGTTTTTCGATTATCTTTTGACAAATTGCCAGTCCCAGGCCATTTCCACTCTCCTTAGTCGTAAAAAAAGGCTTGAAAATATTCTCCTTAACATCATCCTTGATACCAGAACCGTTATCCTGCAGGGTAATATAGACATCCCGTGAACCCTTCCTAACCTGCCACAAGAGTTCGCTGCGCTTACCAGCACATGAATCGACTGAATTTTCGATCAAGTTAACCAACACTTGCCCAATCAGGTCAGGATCAATCAGAGCCCTGACATCGTCACTGCCCTTAACCGTGATATCTATATTTTTAAGTTTTGCATGACGGCCGTAGTCGGCCACCGTCTCTTTAATCAGGGCCGTAATTTTGCACAATTTTGGTTCCAACTGCCAATCTTTGGCATACTCCAACATCTGAACAACGGTCTCTTCAATTCGGTCAGTAAGCTGACGCACCTCTTTCAAAACCAGATAGTCAGGTTTTTCTTCAGAACTTAAATCGGTTAAAACTTGGACCGCACCACTAATGCCGGCCAAGGGATTACGAATTTCATGGGCAATTGAAGCCCCCATCTCACCAATCGAAGCCAAATGCTTGGTCCGCATCAATTTTTCATGGATCTCTTTCAGACCCGAAACATCCCTAACGATACAGATAACCCGTTCTTCGCCACCAATCTCGACCGAGCTTGCCTTGCAATGCACTAAAAGGTTAGAACCATCGGCTCGAGCAGCTGTAATTTCAACCCCTAATGCAAAAACTGAGTTCTCAGGTTCCTGACGAAACTTCACAATCTCTTCTCGCAATAGACCTTGCTGCGGAATCGAAGCCAATGATAACACATTAGTGCCGATCAGGCCACCTGGAGGATAGCCAAACATACGCTCCGCAGCCGGGTTGACTGCCCTGACCACCCCCCTCTCATCAAGGGTTAAAATACCATCCGGAGCCGCATTCAAAACCGCACTCAAACTCTCTTTACTAACTTTAAGATCGGACTCAAACTGCGCCCGTTTATGGGCATCGTCCAGCAGACGCTGAGCCATCTGGTTGAACTCCAGCTGCAGATGGCTGATCTCATCATCAGATTTACCAACTTCAATCAATTTCATATGACCACCAGATTTAATCTCCGCAATTGACCGAGAGAACAATGCTAGTGGGCGACCAATGTAGCGATGTAAAAAGTAAGAGAGCAGCAACACCATCAACACACCAGCCGCCAAATGAAAAAATATATCAACAATAAACCCATCCACAACTTCTTTATAGACTGTACGCCAGGCTTTAGTTCTCAACAAAAGAACTGGTTGGTCAAAAAAATCAGAAAACATGGTATAACCGAAAATCCAGTCATTATCACGTTCAATAAAAATTGGAGTCTTAGAATCTAAATGCTCTTTCACGTGGCAGGCCTCAGCGGACATCGCATCTGAACCAATTGGCCACAGAACCATATCGACCTGAGTTCTCTCCCGCAACACGTCAATGCAGTTATCGCAGAATATACGCCCCACAATCAGTGTACCACACGCCTCACCCTTTACCGAACTGGGAACCACAGGCCGGGCCACAACCATCATGACCCCCTCCGAAGTTTTTATATAACCTTTACTGACACTACCCCTTTGCCGATGACGCAAAAGGTAATGCTCTAAAGGCCAATCCTGTTTTGGAAACTCCGTAATTGAAATAAACTCATCCAATTCGTGACTATAGCAACGCCCCCAAACTACACGCCCAGCTAAATCAATAAAATAAACCAGTGCCACCCGATTATTAATAAAGCTCTTAGGGCCAAGGTTTGACGCAATAAACTCGCTATTATGGTCAAGGACAAAGTTATAGCTATCATCCCATTCAGCCCAGCCGTGGCAGAAGAAACTCAAATGATCAAGTTCACGACTAACTGCCATTACCGCTCTTTTCAGATCCTTTTCGACAGCCTCACTCTCGAGTTTTTCAATAGTTGGCAGAACGTATCTATAGTCCATCAGGATCTGCAAAGCCAAAAAGATCGAGACCACCGAAAAAACCGTAACTATAATTTTCTTCTTAACTGTCATATAAATATCAAATTTTAATAGATTGTTAATCGAAGGGGTGGTTTTGAGCTATTGAGAAAAAACAGTTGCGCAAAAAGGGCTGAGGACCTCAAATTGCCTTCTTCATCTTATTGCTTAGAGTACATGTGCCAATTTCAACCTTCGGGAGTGCCTGTAATACACCGAGCATTGCGCTTTTGATGTCGAACAAAAATTCTATTTTCTCAAGCCACTCTGTTGTAATTTATGCACTACATAATGTAAAGATATTTATTCCGACTGGAGAGGATGGTTATACACCGGTAGACTAAGTCTAAATGTCGCACCGACGCCTGGCTCACTTTGGACCGTGATAGCGCCATCGTGCTCTTCCATAATTCGATGTGACGTTGCCAAACCCAGGCCAGTACCTGTATGCTTGGTTGTAAAAAAAGGATTAAAGATCGAATCAAGGCAGGCGCTATCAATCCCCGTACCATTATCTGCAATCTCAATTTCAACATATTCAAAGATACCAGACCGATTCCCCGCAACACCTGAATCAAGGCTCTTTTGACAGGTTAATATCACCTTCAAACTACGCTCCGTCTCAACCTCAGCCAAAGCTTCACAGGCATTCATAACGACATTAAGTAGTACCTGCTGTAATAGCAGTTCATCCCCCATAACCCATGGATCACTATCGCCAAGATCAAGTTGTAATTCAATCTCTTTCTCTTTCAGGTTCCTCTCAACCAGAAGAATCGTCGACTGTAGAATTGCGACAATAGGTAACGGCTGCATCGTCGCCGGACCAGGTTTAGCAAAGTGGAGTAAACCGCCTATAATCTCATCAATTCTCTTAACTTGCAAAAGAATTTCCGGCAGCATCCCGGCACAGGAGTCACTACCAGCACAAGTCAGATTCTGCACCACTCCAGCAATACACGCTAAAGGATTTTTAATTTCATGGGCCATACCCGATGCTAATTCACCTAATGACGCGAGCCGGTCCATGCGGGCCAGGGCTCCCTCCATCCTCTTCTTTTGCGTAACATCACGAAAGGTACAACTCATACCACAAACACTGCCGTCAGTATCTGTAATTACTGAGAAACAGGCCTCTACCGGAAAAATATTTCCAGCCTTAGTGATAAAACTAAATTCACCCATCTCACCAGTTTTGGGGTTAACACAAAGCCCGCCCTGCTCAAGAATCTTCCTAACCGTAGTCTCCTTGGCCTGGATCAAATCATGCAATTTCATGGACTGCAGCTCTTCAGGTGCAAAACCCAAAAGACGCTCAACCGCTAGGTTGCTGTAAACAATGTTAAGATCATTATCAGTTGTCAGCATACCATTACGAAAATTCCTGATAACACTGGTAAAGTACTCTTTTTCCTTCTGGATACCCTCTAACTCATCCTTAATCGAATCAGAGACATCTGTATCCGACCCCCACCCCCCTCGACCTTGAAGAGATTGACTCCTGAGCCCCGAGACACTTAATTGACTAACCATAATTATTCACCTGTTCTGACGCGGACTTAAAGCCCGCAAATATTCTGATAAGTAACTAGTAAATTAAAATCAGGCAAGGTTTATACCGACAATTTTTTTGGGTTCAATTTGCTCAATAAAATTCATCAATAATAGCACTGCTATAAATCTCTATAAACAGGTTCAGCACTTCATGTCAATAACCTTATTTTTTCCCACACAATAAATAATATTGTTGACCACGATAGACTTTCACCAGGAAAGGGTGATATAGCCCAACCGCGGGGCCATATCCCCAGGCGAATAGCGTGAACACCACCTCTTCCTACTAATTTAAAGAGGTGTGCAACTGTTGCATGAAATTTGCTAATAATTGATATTCGCTATTTGTGACATACAACATAAACCACGATGCACTCGTGAAAAACAGTGTCTTACCGAAGGATTATCATGAGTAATGAAAAAATTCTCATAGTCGATGACGAACACCTAATTCGCTGGTCACTATCGCAACCTTTGATAAAAAGCGGTTACATGATAGATACCGCAGAATCAGGGAGTGAGGCGCAAGCTAAAATAGCCTCTTTTAAACCCGACATGGTTCTTCTGGACATCCGCCTACCTGATGCAAATGGGATCAAACTACTTGAGAAATTTAAAAATGACGACAAAGACCTTATCGTCATCATGATTACGGCCTACGCTGACGTTGATTCTGCAGTTGAAGCATTCAAATTCGGGGCTGCTGACTACATCGGTAAACCATTCAACCTTGAGTCAGTCAAGCACGTTGTCGCGCAGGCTTTTGAAAAAAGAAAGCTAAAAAAGCAGGTCGAACACTATAGCCGAAACCAGGACCAAAACGTAAATGAAAATCGTTTGATTGGTAATAGTCCGGAGATGATTGAAGTTTTCAAGATAGTTAAACGTTGCGCTGAAACCAATGACAAAACCATCTTGATCTTGGGAGAGAGCGGTACCGGAAAAGAGCTGGTCGCCAAGGCGGTTCATCTTCACAGCCAACGAGCAAAAGCCCCATTTTCAGAAATCAACTGTGCAGCGATCCCAGACAACCTCCTTGAGAATGAACTTTTTGGCCACGAGAAGGGTGCCTACACTGATGCGGGCAAGCGCCAGAAAGGAATTTTCGAGTTAGCTGATGGGGGCTCCGTCTTCCTCGATGAGATAGGAGACATGCCCTTACCGATGCAAGGAAAGATCCTCAAAGCAATTGAAAATAAACGCTATCGCCGCCTCGGTGGAGATCGCGACATAGATATTAGTGTCAGAATTATAGCCGCGACCAATCGCAACCTGAAAAAGATGGTTGATAACGAACAGTTCAGAGCGGATCTCTATTATCGCCTGAACGTTATGACAATCAACATCCCACCTTTAAGAGAACGCAAAACCGACATCCCCCACTTAGGCAAATATTTCATTGATCTTTTCAACAAGGAGTACAATCGAAACATTGAAGGTATCAGCCCTGAAGCTCTGGAACTCATGCTGGCTTATAGCTGGCCAGGCAATGTCAGGGAGTTACGCAATTCAATTGAGAGAGCTTTAGTACTCGAAGACAGCAACATATTAGGTGCCACCAATCTCAATCTCTTAAAAAGTGCAGAAACAAAACCGGTCGTGACCCAACCGACAACCATAACCCCAGACAACGGCGACCAACGCCCAAACACCGAGCACCCTTTTCAAGCACCGTCAGATAACTCAGGGGAACTCCACATAACCCTACCAAGCAATGGTATATCTCTTGAAGAGTTAGAAAAAAGCATTATCAAGCTCGCCCTTGAAAAACATGCGGGCAACCAGACCAAAGCCGCCCGCTACCTTAAATTAAGCCGCGATACACTACGCTACAGAATGAAGAAATTTGACCTCTAATATCAGGTTTTTATCTGCCCAAGCTTTTTGTGCAGACATTTGGCGGCGGCCAAAACCTCAGCCTGGTCATCCTCTAGCAAAGCCTCCTGTAACCTTTCACTCTCGCCCTGTAGCCCCTTTGCCCCAACATTCAGGTCGGCAATCACCTCATTGATAATTGCCACAAAACCTTTCAAAGTATCATGTTCTCGAAGTTTTATAACAACCGTAAGGTCACCACCCCTAACTGCCTGCAAATCTTTCTCAATCCTAAATATTGGGCCGGCAATTTTCTGCGGCAAGAAAAAAGCCAGCAGAGCTCCGGCGACGATACTCACTGAAGCTCCACAAAAAATTACCGGAAGCAGCAGATCACTCACCCGGCGAATCTTAATGTGGGCTGAATAAAAACTTGTAACCGTTTCATGCCGAGCATAGAAAAAAAGAATTAATGCGGCCAATACTGAGCTTAAAACAATGACCCCAAATATCCTGGTCAGCAACCACATTTGAAACTCTTTCTCAACCGATAGATTCAACAACTTACGCTTATACATACCTGCTTTCATAGAGAACACCTAATAATCGTTAAAATGAAATAACTTATAAATTATTAATGAGTTAAGTGACAACCACTACAGAATTTTTTACCTTGCTCTCGAACTAAGCGAAAAGAGTTATCCCCGGCATGCCTGACATGACAAGTCATACAACTTATTCTTCCATTTGCAAGCAAATCATAGTCACTTGGCACCTTCATGCTTGGACTGGGCAGGACATCAACAGGGTGCGACATCTCTCGACGAATTCCCTTATGACAGTCCAAACAGTTCTTGATATTAAGATCTTGCTCACTAACTAAAAAATCGTGCAACTGACCAGAAGATGAGGCCGCAACTTCCGCCAAACCAGAATTTATTTCACCACCTAAATCATGACCTGCAACCACCTGATTCTCATCATAATTTTTTTCAACCCCAATCGAAATCGACAGGTTCCTCGACAACTCAAAAAGAGCTAAATAACGATCTCCGACATTATAAAATAGGCTCTCAACAATTTCGCAGTCATCTTTTTCGCGTAATGAGAATTCCTGCAACGGTGCTAAATAATTTTTCTCGGTTGAGAGTTCAAACTCTTCACTAACTGAACGATTACCAAAAAAGTCAATCGCAACCACCACAACTCGATATTTGCGATTACTTTTCAAACTCTCAAACTCCAAGGAATGGTTGCGCTTTAATGATCTTGACCCCGACCCTTTTTTTTCAAGACCATTTATACCATAGCGTACTTTTGCAATGGCGGGCTTGTCTGTCTTCCAGCTAATCTTGGCTGACGACGAGAGCCCAGTATCGACCTGCTCAATCTTGACATCATAGACCTTTGGCGCCTGCTTATCATCAACCAAGCGCGGCAGTTTAGCCAATGGTGCAAGCGCCACCATCTCAACCTTCTTAAGTTCCGAACCCTGCCAGAGCTCGACCCGTAAGGCTTCTCTTACCTGGTCATCTGCGAAAATAAAGGAGTGGGAAAAGGCACTGCGAACAGCGCTGTCAATCACCTTAAATTCACCGCCTGCGTCAATAGCGGCTGGTTTAGAAACAGTGCTCACAGCATCACTTCCCCCACCTGCCACTGTTGCAACAGATTTACTGGAACAGTGGCAAACACTGCAACGATTCTCAAGACATGGTTGATGAATCAAACCGTGGCTTAAGTCTTCCTCGTAATCATCTTTATGACACCGCAAGCAAGCCGTCCCGCTCTCAAGCTCAGACTGTAAGAAAGCCCCTCTAACCTCAAGCAAAAAGGCAAGGGAGAGAGCCAGAACCAAGAAGATTAAGCAACTGCGTCTATTTCTTCCAACACCAATCGACACGACATAAACTCCATTTTATTAATTCATGAATACAAACGAACTGACAAGAGTAAAATTTCACCCAGTAAAAAACTGGGTCTTTTCTCAACCCAGTTGGGGTTTTGGCGACTTTTTGCGAATTTAGACTCAACCCATAAAGCTTAAAAAGCAAGCCCTAGCACAATAAAAAAACTTAATTATTACAGATACATAAAACGTGCCACCAGGTAATTTCAATCAATGGCATACTTATAGCATTTACCAGAATTAGTCACCGTAAAAACTACTATAGTTCACACTGCAAGCTAGCTAGCTATTTTTACTAATAAAGCAATTATCCAATGCGAACAACTGAAGAGATTCAACGGTTAAGAAAAGTCCTCCAACTTGAGCTTGACAGCCTGCCTGAAGTGAACGCTTTAGGCCACAGTAACAAAAATGATCAGGACCGCCTTTATGGCTGGATTCTGGAGCTTAATTACATCGAAAAGTATGCTGAAACCGGAGACCAAGCCAGCGAGATTCATCTCTGGCACAAAGATGAATGCTGGAACCATCTTTGCCATTACGATATTATGCTGGATGAGTTTCAAGAATACGAAGACATTCTCAAACTTGCAAGTGCTCTCTAAATATCTACCAAAAGTAATCAGCAATTTTTGCGCCATTAAAACTTAACTGGGGTCATGAAAAATGGTCGACAACTACGTCAAAACTCTCTACTCTCCGCTGGAGGGCAAAACCATGCGAACGATCGAACAAGTCAAATCGATCAAAAGAGTTTTAATTGATGAGCTAAACGAGCTCCCAGAAGATAATGCTTTCGGAGACAGTAACAACTATGATCGCAATCGCTTACACGGCTGGATTATTGACCTGGCTTACATTGAAGAGTATGGTGCTCCCAACGACCAGCACAATGATGTCGGCTTCTGGTTTCACGAAGAGAGTTGGAGCCCGCTATCTGACTACGAGCAATCCATCAATGACTTCACCGAATACGAACGTCTTCTACGCTATGCCGCCTGGTTGAACATGTAAGAATACTTCACATTTTTAAATAACAGGGTTGAACAAACATCAAAAAGGTCGCTTTAGAGCTCATGTCAAGAGTTCTAAAGCGACCTTTTTTAATTCAGCTTTGAGAATGGCCTTCAATCAGGGATCATTCAACTTGAAACTGGCCAACATAAAAACCTGCCCTTCACTCTATGTCTAGCCATCCACGCTTATGATTTAAGTTTACCCTGCCCCCATTTAAACTGAATAATGCTCGACCTGTCTCGATTGGGGTCATTTCTTGACACTTGATGGCCGTAATATTCGCGCAAAATCAATAAGCTTTACCCACCATTTGTCAAGAAATGACCCCGTTAGCGGGGGCAAAGCAAAGTTCGAAGCTTATTTGCCGCAACTTTCATACCAGACACCCCAATATTTACAATAACTAGCTATCATGTCACTGGTTTTGTTTTGTCCCTGGTTTTGTTTCAGACCAATCGATGACCCCATTGGTCTTTTCAATTAAACGTGTTATTTTGCTTCGCTCTCACTTACGGGGTCACATCTTGACAAATGGCGGATTAAGAGTTTGGGTTAGAGGCGAACTTCCCGGCCGCCAAGTGTCAAGAAATGACCCCAATCGAGACAGATCGAACAAAAACCGCGACAAAAACTTCACTCTGCCCCCAAGCGGGGTCATCTCTTGACGATGGCGTATCAAGATGATCGGACAAGCCGAAATACTGCCAACAGGCATTGTCAAGATTTGACACCATTCAAGAGGGCGAAGCGACCTTCATTCTAACACCTGCCACTTAATGGCTCGCTCGCAATCAAAACCTTAACAAAAAAAGAGGCACAAGTTTTTACACTTGTGCCTCTTAAGGAGTGAGCAGAAGAGAGGATTTTTACTGCTCGCTAATCTAAATTTTACGTTTTCTCAGACCAGATCGAGTCCCATTGGTCTTCCATTGATCTTTTTATTTGTCCTTACTCGTATGACATACAAAACATCCAGAGCCAGCATTAGGAGTACCAGCTTCTGTTTTGGTACCAGAATTATCACCAACATAATTCCACCGCAGTAAATCTGAAAATTCAGAACCATGAGCCCGGTGACACGAAATACAAGTTACAATGGCATCATCGTGAGTGCCATCAGCAAAAACATTAGTAATAATCGCACCAGTGACTGTGGCAGCATCACTATCAGTACCTGTACCAAGAAAGGTCAAATCACTTGCAACAGGGGCTAGCATGCTGTAGGGGCTATCAGCACCACCTGCACCACCGTTATAATACGCATACTCCGACCCTGAAGCTGCAGACATATCAAAATCAGTCGGGTGTCTAATCCAAGGCGAGATATAAGTTGCCCCTGCCCCTGTCCCTGCCTTATGAAAAGTACCATGACATTCACAACAAAGGTGACTGATAGTACTATTATTAATGGTCTCGGTTACATCAGTGGTACGAACAACTCCATGGTACTGATTATGATTACCCACCCCATGCTCCCAGTCATCACTTTCTATCCCTTTAATACCATATAGAAATCGATAACTTGTGGCT
>DAOWHJ010000019.1 GCA_030641485.1 Pseudomonadota bacterium | reverse complement strand
CCCGCCGTGAAGATCTCCTGCTCACCCCCCAAGATCTCCAACGAATCTGGATTTTAAGAAAATTTATTCAGCCGATGAGCGTAGTCGAAGGCATGGAGTTTCTGCTTGATAAGATGAAAGGCACAAAAACTAATGCTGATTTCCTAGATTCTATGAACAGCTGATAGTAATAATTTTGTTGACATTTACACCCCTAAAGATGTAGATGGCGCGCTTCGCCCGCCTGCGGGATTAAAATACATTGGAGGTTTTCAAAAAGATCATGAGAGAAGATATACACCCCAAATACGAAAAATGTGAAGTTACCTGCGGTTGTGGTTTCAATTATGAAACTCGTTCAACCAAGCCAGTGATAAAAGTTGAGGTTTGTTCTCAGTGCCATCCGTTCTATACCGGCAAACAAAAATTTGTTGATTCAGCTGGTCGCATCGAGAAATTCCGTCGTAAATATAAGAAGTAGACGGTTTTTGACTTGTTTGTCTCTCTGCTGACTTATACCCCGGAAGCCGAGCGCGTGGTTGCAACTGCGGCTCGGCTCTGTTACGCTGACGTCGATTGTCAGGCACTAACAGAACGTTCCAACCCGGAAGATGACCAGCAGATGATCAACAAGGTCTTAAGCATCGGTCATCATGGGGTTTTGGAACATGCAGTTTTCAGCTTTGCCGCTGAAGGTGTATCGCGGGTTTTGACCCATCAGTTGGTACGTCATCGTCTGGCTTCATTTGCGCAACAAAGTCAGCGCTATGTTGCTTTCGATGGAGGTTTTGACTATGAAACCCCAAAGTCAATTGCAGCAAAGCCTGAGCTTGCGAAACGCTATGCTGATGAGATGCAACGTATAGCGGAACTTTATGCTGATTTGCGTCAAGCCGGAATCGCGGCTGAAGATGCCCGTTTTATCCTGCCTAATGCCGCCCATTCTCGCCTGATAATGACAATGAACACGCGGGAGTTGCGACATTTTTTCAGTTTACGTTGCTGCCGTCGGGCCCAATGGGAAATCCGTGATTTAGCCACCAGAATGTTGCTGGAGGTACTAAAAGTTGCCCCGGCTCTCTTCAAACATGCCGGGCCTGGATGCCTTACTGGAACCTGCCCTGAAGGTAAAATGAGTTGCGGCAGCAGAACTGAGGTTCGGGCCGAATTTGCAGCGCTGTAACATATCTCCTTAAAACTTACTAAGTCACTAATCATTATGTTTGCAAAACTCGAAGAAGTTGAACAGCGTCTACTAGATCTTGAGGCTGAGGTAAGCCAGCCGGGTGCGGCGGCGAACCGGAAGCGCTATCAGGAGGCAACCAAAGAGTTATCTGACCTGCGTCCGGTAGTTGAGGCTTTTCGGATCTATCGAGACATTGCCGCTGAGATAGAAGATCATCGCGAACTTCTATCCGGTGACGATGATGAACTTAAGGAGCTGGCAAATGATGAGTTGCCCGGTTTAGAAAAACGCCTCGCAACTTTAGAAAAAGAGATCCATGTTCTGCTCCTGCCTAAAGATCCGAATGATGAAAAAAATGTCATTTTAGAGATCCGGGCGGGCACCGGTGGTGATGAAGCGGCCCTATTTGCGGCTGACCTTTTCCGCATGTACGGTCGTTATGCTGAACGTCAACGCTGGAAGCTTGAAGAGCTTGGGCGTAGTGAAACCGGAGTTGGCGGCCTCAAAGAAATTATTGTTCTGGTTAAAGGTAAACGAGTTTTCAGTCGTCTGAAATATGAGAGTGGAGTCCATCGGGTTCAGCGCGTACCGACCACTGAATCACAGGGCCGGATTCACACTTCAGCCGTAACCGTGGCAGTTCTGCCCGAAGCCGATGCAGTTGACGCCCATATCGACCCTCAAGATCTGCGCATCGATATTTACCGAGCCTCAGGTCCCGGTGGTCAGAGTGTTAATACGACGGATTCTGCTGTGCGTATCACCCATATCCCAACCGGGCTTGTCGTCTCAAGCCAAGATGAACGTTCACAACACAAAAACAAAGAGCGCGGCATGAAAGTTTTAGCTTCACGCCTGTTAGATCTCAAGATGCGGGAACAGCATGACAAAATAAGTTCTGAACGGCGTGAACAAGTTGGTAGCGGGGATCGCAGTGAACGAATTCGAACCTACAATTTCCCCCAAGGCCGCGTCACAGATCATCGCATTGGCCTGACCTTGCATAAGCTTGACCAGATTATCGGCGGGGAAATTGATGATTTGATCACCGCTCTGCTCTCTCACTTCCAAGCTGAGGCAATGAAAGGCTCAACCCCATGACCTCAACCTGGACGGTGCTCAACCTGCTTAACTGGGCCGCGCCGTACCTCGAAAAATATGGTTCCACCTCCCCCCGACTTGATACTGAACTTTTGCTGGCCAAGGTTCTGGATTGTCAACGTCTAGAACTTTACCTCCGTTTTGACAAACCCCTCGACCCAACTGAACTAGCCGATTTTAAAGAATTGATCCTTAAACGTCGTCAGGGAATTCCAGTTGCCTACCTATTGGGCACAAAAGAGTTCTGGTCACTTGAATTCGAGGTCAATGAAGAGGTTCTCGTCCCACGCCCCGAGACTGAACATCTGGTCGAAGCGGGAATCGAGTTTATCGAAAATAATTTCCCGAAAGGTTGCCCGGTACTTGACATCGGCACCGGCTGCGGCAATATCATCCTCGCCCTAGCCCATCACTTCTCAAACTTAACCGATTTTTCTGGGCTGGGCATCGATTGCCGCCCGCCGGCTTTGGCAGTCGCAAGAAAAAATACCTTAAATCTAAAACTGGAAACAGTTAAGTGGCTGACTTCTGATCTCTTCGAGGCTCTGGAACCTGCAAATCATTCATTTGACCTGATCGTTTCCAACCCTCCATATATTACCTCGCAAGAAATGGTGTCTCTGCCCCAAGAAGTTCTGCGTGAACCCAGTGCGGCTCTCGATGGAGGCCCCGATGGTCTCAATTTTTATCGTCGCATTACATCTGCGGCAAAGAACTTTCTTAACCCCGGCGGCGGCCTCATCTTTGAGGTTGGTGACGGCCAGGCTGATGAGGTCAAAAAAATCTTGGCAAGTCACGGTTATAGTGCTATCTCTACAAAATACGATCTGGCCCGCCACGAAAGAGTGGTTTTTGGCTTAAATAGTGCCTGATTAATTGGTGATTAAGTGGTGATTAAGTGGAAAGTATAGTTGTAAAAGGAGGCCGGAAGTTATCCGGCGAAGTAGTTATTGGGGGAGCCAAAAATTCGGCCCTACCCTTGATTGCCGCAACCCTGCTGGCTGAAAACGGAACCAGCGACCTTGATAATATCCCAAACCTGCGTGACATAAATACTATAGTTCGCTTACTCGAAGGAATGGGAGCTGAGATTACCCGTTCTGACAACAAGCTGAAAATCATGACCTCCGCGGTTAATGATTTTCAAGCTCCATATGAACTTGTCAAAACCATGCGCGCCTCAATTCTGGTCTTAGGTCCATTGCTGGCACGCTTTGGCAAAGCTCGAGTCTCACTACCTGGAGGCTGTGCCATCGGTGCGCGCCCGGTAAATCTCCATATCAAGGGCCTAGAGCAGATGGGCGCCGAAATTGAGGTTGAGCACGGCTATATCATCGGCCAGGCCAAACGTTTACAAGGGGCTGATATCAGTTTTGATATGCCGACTGTAACCGGAACTGAAAATCTGATGATGGCGGCAGTCTTAGCCGAAGGCATTACCCATCTGCGTAACGCAGCGCGAGAACCTGAAATTGTTGATCTCGCGGTTTTTCTGCGCAAAATGGGCGCCCAGATTGAAGGTGAAGGAACCCATACAATAGTTATCTCCGGGGTTGAAAAACTTGAAGGCACCGACTACCGGGTAATGCCGGACCGAATTGAGGCGGGAACCTTTATGGTGGCTGCGGGGATCAGTGCCGGTGACATTATCATCAAAAATGCACCGCTGGCAGCCCTTGGCGGGGTGATCTCCAAACTTCAGGAGATTGGCATCTCAATCGAACCTCTGACCGATTTTGATGAGGATGCGATTTTGGCTGGAACCCCGGTACGGGTTCGACGAGAAAGCTTAGAGCTGCACTCTCTCGATGTCAAAACCATGCCCTATCCAGGTTTTCCAACCGATATGCAGGCCCAGATAATGACCCTTCTGACTCTCGCCCAAGGAACCAGCGTCATCAGCGAGACCGTCTTTGAGAATCGCTTTATGCACGTTTTTGAACTCCAGCGCATGGGGGCCGACATTGAAGTGGAGGGTCGAATTGCAGTTGTCCGCGGCGTTGACACCCTCTCCGGAGCCCAGGTAATGGCCTCAGATCTACGCGCCAGCGCCGGGCTTATTCTCGCCGGGCTGGCTGCCGATGGTGAAACGGCAATGTCAAGAGTCTACCATTTAGACCGTGGCTATTCAGGCTTTGAAAAGAAATTAGAAGCTTTAGGTGCCGACATCAAGCGAATTAGTACATAATTTAGCCATCCCATACTTTTTATGAACCAGCAAATTATAATTACATTAAAGTTATGAACATTAAAACTTACAGTACCGCCGACAGCCAATTCACTGACCTTTTCCAACAACTTTGCGAACGCAACCTTGATCTCGACATGAGCGCCGACAAGGTGGTTGCCGAAATCATTGAACGGGTTCGTAAAGAGGGCGATACGGCGCTCTTTGAGTACACGCAGCGTTTTGATGGACTTGACCTGGCAACGGCCGGAATCAAAGTTGAAAATGCTGAAATCGATGCCGCATTCAAGGCCTTGAGTTCAACCCAACTTAAAGACCTGGAACTGGCAATTGAACGCGTACAAACCTACCATCAACGTCAGCTTCAACAGTCATGGTTTGATGATCATGAGCCCGGGGTTCTCTTAGGCCAGAAAGTAACCCCTCTAAACCGGGCCGGCATCTATGTTCCGGGAGGAAAAGCCTCGTACCCCTCTTCAGTTTTGATGAATGCAATCCCGGCGAAAGTTGCCGGTGTCAGTGAAATCATTATGGTTTCACCGGCAGCCCAGGGCTACAATCCCGCAGTGCTGGCCGCAGCTCGACTCTGTGGAGTCGATCATATTTTCCGAATTGGCGGTGCTCAAGCGGTAGCGGCATTAGCCTATGGCACTGAGTCAGTACCCATGGTTGATAAAATCGTCGGCCCCGGAAATATCTATGTCGCCTTGGCAAAACGTCGAGTTTTTGGCCGAGTCGGCATCGATATGGTTGCCGGTCCCAGCGAAATCATGATTGTTGCCGACGAAAGTGCAAATCCAATTTTTGTCGCCGCCGATCTGCTTTCCCAAGCCGAACATGATGAACTTGCCGTCGCAGTTCTGGTGACCCCATCGCAGGATTTAATCGACCAAGTTAAAATTGAACTAAAAAAACAGTTGGCATCCTTAACCCGAAGAACCATTGCCGAAAGTTCACTTAATGATCAGGGGGCCCTTATTGCAACTGCAAACCTAGACGAAGCCTTAGAGCTTGCCAACCGTTTTGCTGCCGAGCACCTCGAGCTGGCAGTTGCCGACCCCCTGTTAGCCTTAAGTTCGGTCCAGAATGCCGGGGCCATTTTCCTCGGGCACTCAACCCCGGAAGCTTTAGGTGACTATCTCGCTGGACCTAACCATGTCTTACCAACTGCCGGCACAGCTCGCTTCTCATCCCCATTGGGAGTAGATGACTTTTTGAAGAAAAGTAGCGTGCTCTCATTCAGTAAAGCCGCACTTAAACGTTACGGGCAGTCAGTTACGGCTCTGGCTGAGATGGAAGGACTGGAAGCCCATGGCCGGGCCGTAAGTTTTCGAATTGAGGAGTATGAAAAATTATGAAAAACACCCAACGGAAAGCTAACATTGAACGGCAAACGGCAGAAACCAAGATTAAACTTGCCCTCAATCTTGATGGCAGCGGTCAATCTCAGATTGAAACCGGAATCCCTTTTATCGACCATATGTTGACTCTCTTTACGCGGCACAGTGGCTGTGATTTAGATATCGAAGCCCACGGCGATATTGAGGTTGATTTCCATCATACAGTTGAGGACTTAGGCATTTGTTTAGGTCAGGCCTTAAGCCAGGCCTTAGGAGATTTTAGCGGTATCGCTCGTTACGGTGAAGCTTTGATTCCAATGGATGAAGCTTTGTGCGGGGCTGTCGTTGATATCTCAAAGCGACCTTTTCTAGTTTTTAATATCGCCCTTAGCACACCTACAGTCGGCGAACTTGACAGTGAGCTGATCGAAGAGTTTTTTCGGGCGTTTGCTGGACATGGGGGTTTGACACTGCACCTGAATCTGCTCTACGGTAAAAATCAACACCATATTTTTGAGGCGGCCTTCAAAGCTTGTGCCCATGCCTTGCGCCGCGCCTGGACTCAACGCAACGATCTTGACGGCAAAGTTCTAAGCACCAAGGGAATACTTTAAATTATGATCGCAATTGTTGACTACGGAATGGGCAATTTAAGAAGTGTCCAGAAGGCGATTGAGAAGGTTGGTTACCAAGCTGACGTGACCCGGTCACCACAACATATTGCCGATGCCGATGCAGTTATTCTTCCCGGCGTCGGGGCGTTCAAAGATTGTATGGACAACCTTGATAACTTAAACTTAGTCACCCCAGTTTTAAAAGCGATCAACTCGGGTAAACCTTTCTTGGGAATCTGTCTCGGCCTACAACTTCTTTTCAGTGAAAGCTTAGAGTTTGGACACCACCCAGGGCTTGATGTGATTAAAGGGGTGGTAAAACCATTTTCACCGACTATGGTCGACCCTGAACGGTCGGGTGAGCTGCTAAAAATCCCCCATATGGGCTGGAATTCTGTGACTCTACAAAAACCGGTAGCGGGCTTAAGTACGATTGACGATGGCGCTTATTTCTACTTTGTCCACTCGTACTATGTCGAACCAGAGGATGAAGCGGTAGTTGCAACCCGAACTGACTACGGTGGTGAGTTTGTCTCTGCGATCGCTTATGACAACGTCTTAGCGACCCAGTTTCATCCGGAAAAAAGCCAACATCAGGGGCTTGCGATACTGCGCCAATTTGCCGCGGCAACGAAAAATGGAGGTAATCTTTAACTCATGAAAAAGTCTCTCATTCTACTCCTGACCATTTTTTTGCTCGCAGCCTGTACGACGAAAGATGTTAAAATCGAAAAGTTTGCTGCAATCCCACAGTTCACACGGGTCGCAGTGCTCCCTTTTGATGTTATCGGCTGTGAAACCTGCGTCGACTCCTACCCGACCTGCCGGCCACAAGGCAATAGGATTGTTTGTGACAAAGTAAGTAGCAAGATCGGCTACGAATTAGCCCTCTCTATTGCTCGTGAAATCGCAATTTACGGAAGATATGAGGTGGTTGAACCCGAAGTTGCAGCCCGGATCATACCCTATGTGGGTCAGGTTTCAATGAAAGAGATTGGCCGTCGTTTAGGGGTTGATATCCTGCTTTTTGGCAGCGTTAAACGTTTTCATGAGCGGCAGGGCGGCCCCATGGCAGCTACACGCCCGGCCTCGGTCAGCTTTGAAATATCGATGATCGATGCCCGCAGCGGCAACAAGGCCTGGTCTGCAGTCTTTGATCAAACCCAGAAATCCTTAAGTGATGATATTACCAATATTCGAAATTTCATGCGAGGTGGGGGCAAGTGGCTGACGGCAAGAGAGTTTGCCGAAATCGGAATTGCCGAAACCATTGAACAATTTCCCGGCCACGAAAAAGTAGGAGCACCATAAAAAAATGCTAATTATTCCAGCAATCGATTTAAAAGATGGCAACTGTGTCCGCCTAAAACAGGGGCGCATGGAGGATGATACTATTTTCTCTACAGACCCGGTTGAAATGGCATTAGACTGGCAGAACCAAGGGGCTCGTTTTCTCCATATTGTTGACCTTAACGGGGCCTTTGCCGGGGAACCGATAAATCGTGAAATCATCAAAAAAATTGTCACAACCCTTGACATTCCCTGTCAACTTGGCGGGGGGATTCGTGACCTTGAGACTGTAAAAGCCTACCTTGATTTAGGTCTTGCCCGGGTTATTTTAGGAACAGTTGCAGTTGAAAACCCCGACCTTGTCCGCCAAGCGGCTCAAGCTTTCCCCGGCCAGATCTGCGTTGGTATTGATGCCCGTAAAGGGATGGTCGCAACCCGGGGTTGGGCGGATGAAACCCAAGTCAAAGCTTTGGAACTGGCCCAAAAGTTTGAAAATTGTGGGGTTGCAGCAATTATCTATACTGATATTTTGCGAGATGGAATGCAGACCGGAGTCAACCTCGAAGAGACTAAGACCTTGGCTGAAGCTATCTCAATTCCGGTTATTGCCTCCGGAGGCATCGCCACAATCAATGACATTAAGGCACTCATGCCGCTGGAAAGTAGCGGCGTAAACGCGGCAATTACCGGTCGCGCCCTCTATGAAGGAAGTCTCAAACTTGAAATTGCACAAAAAATTGCTGACGGTGGAGCTGAATAATGCTGGCAAAAAGGATTATTCCCTGCCTTGATGTCAAAGATGGCCGCGTAGTCAAAGGGGTCAATTTTGTCGGTTTAAGAGATGCCGGAGACCCGGTTGAAGTTGCCGCAATCTACGACGAGCAGGGAGCTGATGAGCTGACTTTCTTAGACATTACCGCCTCCAGTGACCGTCGTTCAATTATCCTCGATGTTGTTGCCCGCACCGCTGAACAGGTTTTTATCCCCCTAACTGTTGGTGGTGGCGTCCGCAACCTCGACAATATCCGGGCCCTGCTTAACGCCGGGGCTGATAAAGTCTCAATAAATACTGCGGCCGTCCATCGCCCTGAATTTGTCAAGGAGGCGGCTTACCGTTTTGGAAGCCAGTGCACGGTCGTCGCCATTGATGCCAAAGCCCGCTCCAACGGTAATGGTTGGGAGGTATTTATCTACGGCGGCCGTGAGCCGACGGGCCTGGATGTGGTTGAGTGGGCCAAACGAATGGTCGAATACGGGGCTGGTGAAATCCTTTTAACCAGCATGGATCGTGACGGCACCAAGGACGGCTTCGACCTTGAACTGACCCGCACGATTGTCGATGCGGTAACGGTCCCGGTAATTGCCTCCGGCGGGGTCGGCAACCTTGAACATATCTACCAGGGTTTAACCCAAGGTGCAGCCAGTGCTGCGCTGGCTGCTTCAATCTTTCACTATCGTGAATATACAATTGCTGAAACCAAGGATTACCTCAAAGAACGCGGGGTTCAAGTCCGGTGATCGACAAACTCTATCAAGTTATCTGTGAACGCCGGGACCACCCCCAACCTGAATCTTACGTCTCCTCATTAATCGAAAAAGGCACCGATAAAATCCTGCAAAAGGTCGGTGAAGAGGCGACTGAAGTCATTCTTGCGACAAAGAACCTGACCCCTGATATTCCGGCATCAGCTGAAGCGCTGATTCATGAAATCGCCGACTTGACCTTCCATGTTATGGTTCTAATGGCAGAACAGGAGATTCCGCCGGCAGCGATTGCACAAGAGCTTAAACGTCGCTTCGGGATTTCCGGTCTGGAAGAAAAAGCCAATCGTTAGTTTTTACAAATTTTTTAAATGGAATAGTATACATGAATGATTTTTCAAACCTGATTGAACTAGCCTGCCATCTTGGAGCTGGAACTGCAAATTTGATCGCAGTTAGTGATATTATTGTCAAGGATGAACTCGCCGGGATGTGCCGTGAACCCCGCTGTGAGGGCTTAGGTCGTTCGCTCAGTTGCCCACCTGAGGTTGGTGGCCCGGAAGCATTCCGCAAACTGAAAACTACTCACAATAACGCGCTGGTTTTCAAGGTTGAGGTCCCTATGGATGTCGCTATGTCAATTGAGCGCAATGAAGTTTTAGCCCTGATTCATGAAATTGGCGCCCAAGTTGAATGGGCCGCCCAAGAGCAAGGGGCAACCTCGGCTAAGGCTTTTGCCGGGGGCTCCTGCAAGGTGCTTTTCTGTGCTGATTACCCCGAGTGCCGGGTTCTAGATGAGAAAAAACCTTGCCGCAACCCGCACCTTGCCCGGGAATCAATGTCGGGCTACGGTATCGATGTTGCCAAACTGATGGCCACCGCGGGCTGGAAACAAAAGCTGGCCCAAAAGGATGATGCTACAGTAACCTTCGTCGGCCTCGTATTACTAGATTAAGCGTAGCCTGAATAGCGGCCCAGACCGCTGTCTGTGGCTGAAAAAAGCAGTAACTTGGATGTTACGAAAAAAGTTCCGGGAGAGTCAGATGTTGCACATTTTTATTGATGCTGATGCGTGTCCGGTTAAGCAGGAGGTTTATCGAGTTGCCAACCGCTATCAACTGAATGTCACCTTGGTGGCCAACTCCTGGATGCAGATTCCACCCGGGCGCACCATCGTCCTAGAAGTAGTCAAGGCTGGAGCCGATGTTGCGGATGACTGGATTGTCGACCATGTGCACAGTTGCGACATCGTCGTCACGGCTGACATTCTCCTGGCAGACCGGTGCCTGAAAAAAGGTGCCCGGGTTATTGGCACAAGCGGCAAGCTGTTCACAGAAAACAACATTGGCGGCGCCGTTGCAACTCGTGATCTTTTGGCTGAGCTCCGCGGTGCAGGAGAGATGACCGGCGGCCCGCCGCCCCTTAAGAAACGTGACCGCTCACGTTTCCTGCACCAACTCGATGAAGTCATTCAAATAATCCGCCGACAAGAGCTCATAAACTAAGTTCTACCATGTCTGAATATCAACCCCCCCGATTCTTTCGTAACGGCCACCGGCAATCTATCTACCCGACTATTTTTCGTAGGGTTCATGGGGTCAGCTACAGAAGAGAACGCATCACGACCCCCGATAATGATTTCCTTGATCTCGACTGGATGTCTGGCGGCTCGAACAAGCTTGCCATAATTTCACATGGCCTTGAGGGTAATACTTCAAGAGCTTACGTTAAAGGCATGGTCAAAGCAGTCACCGACGCCGGCTTTGATGCCCTAGCTTGGAATTTTCGCGGCTGTGGGGGCAGTATCAACCGGCAGCCACAACTCTACCATAGTGGCTCTTACAAAGACCTAGAAACGGTTATCACCCACGCCCTCCAACGCTCTACGTACCGGGAGATCAACCTGATTGGTTTCAGTATGGGCGGCAATATCTCGCTAATGTACCTAGGGTGCCAGGAGAATTCAAGAGACCATCGCATCAAAAAATGTATTGTTTTTTCAGTACCCTGCGACCTCAAAGCCAGCAGCGAGCAAATAGGCAAACCGACCAACAAAATCTATATGAAAAGATTTTTGCGCCTGCTCCACGAAAAAATAAAAGCCAAAAAGATTGACTTTCCTGATCTTTTCGCTGACCACGACTACAACATGATTAAAAATTTTCATGATTTTGATAACCGCTACACCGCTCCACTCCATGGCTTTATCAAT
>DAOWHJ010000037.1 GCA_030641485.1 Pseudomonadota bacterium | reverse complement strand
CAGCCCGGTTGCTACTCGTGACAGCAAAAAGCAAAAGCTCAAGCGTTACTACTATATAGATATTGATCGTGCTCTAGGAGCCTGTCCGAGAATGTCTTTTTTCCCCAGTTCGGCGTTATTTTTTGAAAATAATGCTCGAAATACTAGGTGTATGTCTGTGCTTATTGTCAAAAAATGCCTTGATCTGAGAAAAAATCCTATTCTCGGACAGGCTCCTAGAAGGGCCGGAACATTACGAGGACGCCATCTTTGGCGTAGATGAAGAGCGCATGATCCGCGAAAACTTTGGGCGGGACATCAGGCTAGATTTAAGCTCGCCAGAGAAGGAGTACGAAAATCTCTGCTTTCCCTGTCGTCAAATTTTGAACTCCGATTGTTGGGAAGAGGGTTTGATGGCCTTCGATTCGGCAAAATTTGCCCGTTATATGGAGTTTCGCAAAGTAGTTTTGTCCGAGTTTAGAAATTACGATGTGCCGGTTATTGTTTTGAAGAAGGAGAATAAGAAAGAGGCAGTATGTTTGGTGTTTGAAAAAGTCAATACCGGCGGTGTACCGCTTTCGGTATTCGAGTTGATTACGGCAACCTATGCGGCCGATGGTGTAAACCTGCGTGATGAATGGTTCGGCACTGGAGGAGTTGAGGGACTCAGACCCTATCTTGCTCGGCAAAAGATGCTACGGGGAATCGTAGCAACAGATTTTTTTCAGGGACTGTCGCTTCTTCACACTTATCAGAAACGCAAGGATGATATCTCTGCGGGTAAAACCGGTAAGCAGATTGCCGCGGTGTCAGTGCCAAGCGTGAAGCTGTGCTGGGCTTGCCGCTTGCGGCCTATCAGCAGTGGAAAGATCCGCTTAAGGAGGGATTTTGGAAAGTTGCCAAGTTCTTGCGTAAGGAGTCATTTTTTTCAACCCATGATTTGCCTTATCGCACACAACTGGTCCCTCTGGCGGCTATCCTGGCACTTCTCGGTGATCGCTGGCTGGAACCGAGAATCTACGACAAGCTTGCCCGCTGGTACTGGTGTGGAGTGTTGGGTAAGAGTTTTGTTGATGTTGTCTGTGATGATATTCCTGAAGATGATCTTGATGAAGTTGATACTTTGTAGCAAGGTTTGTTGCTGCTCTGTGTAGTCGGTTCTGATGTCGGTATTGTTTTATTGCTCTTGGCAGCTTTACTCCCTTCACCCCCATCAAGAAGTTGGTATCCCAGAAACCGTACTCTACACTCCACTTTTTGCGCCACACACTTGACATGATGGTACCAATTTAGTACTATAAAACTAGGCCGAGAAAAATCAAACAAATTATAAAAGAACTTGAAAAGGCAGGATTTTCCAATCGGGGCGGGAAAGGCAGTCATCGCAATTTTTATCATGGGAAGGGTGTAGCCCTCACTATTTCCGGGAAACTTAACGATGATGTAAAGTCATACCAAGAGAAATTAGTTAAGCTAAAGATAGATGAGGTCAAACAATGAAAGAACGTAATCGTTATTTAAAAGTTGTTGAGTGGTCTGAAGAGGACAAGTGTTATGTTGGTTCTGTTCCAGGTTGGCTAGGCGCTTGTTGTCATGGCGACAATGAAGAAAAAGTATACCACGAACTCTGCCAGATCGTTGATGAATGGGTAGAAATCTATCAAAAAGGGGGAAACCCTTTACCGCCATCAACTGTCGGGAAAAAATACTCGGGCAAGTTTCAACTCCGCCCTGGATGCGAACTTCATCAAGCACTCTCAATCAAGGCATTGCAGAAAGGAGAAAGTTTAAATACTTTTTGCATAAAAGTTCTTAAACAATCTGTCAGCTCTGGATATCTCGGAGGGTAATAAACGGGCGCAGCTCTTTTGCTCCCTGAGATTCCCCCTCTCTGATTTAAGCCTGCGGTTTTTTAGAGTAGAGGATTTTCAATGCGAACGCCTCTGATCACCTGGCCGGCATTTAAGTCGTCACTCCACAGAGTTGAACAATTAGCACTTTCGGCTGCCACAATGATTAAAGCATCCCAAAATGACAGGCGATTAAGAATGCTGCAATCAACAGCTTCTTCAATCAATTCCGGACTTATCATTACGACTTCGCAATGATAAAAAGTGCGCATAATATCTTTTGCAACTAGGGCTTCAACTTTTAATTTATTGGTAACTGTATACGTGGATAACGATTATGTGTCAAGTGGGTGAATCTTCATATTCAAAATAGGCATCGGTTTTGCGACAGTGCTCGTAGAAGTTTTTGAAGCAGGCGTTGTTTTTAAGTTGATTTTCGGTTTGAGCAATTGCTTCAAAGAAGATTTTACTGCCGACGACAATCAGCTTTTTTCGGGCTCGGGTGATGGCAACATTGAAGCGGTTGGGGTTGTTTAAGAATTCCTGAAGTACCAGATCCGGGTCGGAGCTGGTAAAGCCGAAAATGATCACATCCCGCTCGGCTCCTTGCAGGCGTTCAACCGTATCAATTAGGGGGAGGTCTGCGGTTTCACCTAAAAGTTTGCGCAAGTTGCCGGTAATGGTATTATTTTGGGCTCGGTGGGGAGAGATAATTGCGAGTTGTTCATGTTTAATGCCATAATCATGCAATAGACGGTGGGCTAGATCTGAGATCAAGGTGGCCTCAAGCGCTGATTCCTGATTACAGTTTAAGTGGTTTGCTCCGACCAGAATCACGGGCTTTTGCGGGTCGATTATTTGATCAAACCAACTCTTGCCGAGTCTGCCGGCAAGGGCTAACCGGCTGTGAGCGTTTCCGGCTGCCGGGAGCAGGCGATCCTGGTACCAGGTCTGGCTGGGAAACCGGCAAATGTCTAGATTCATCCGGTAGGTTACGTTTAACTCCCGGTTGTGCTCAGGGTAATGTTGCAGGAGAAAATCCAGTATGGAACTGCGGAGTTTGGTGTCGATTTCAGCGTTGGTCACGGTTTTCTTTTTCTCCGCCGCCGTATTTGCCTGATCTTCTTTGAAAATTGACGAACGAATGATCGGCGGTAATTGTTTAACATCTCCGAGGAAAAGAAAATTGCCTTTGCCGTAGATCAGGCTCAGCAGCGCCTGAGGTATCAACATCTGCGACGCTTCATCAAAGATCACCCAGTCGAAAGGTTTGCCGGAGTTGTTACGGGTGCTATAGTTGCCGCCGGTGTTTTCGCTGTTGCTG
>DAOWHJ010000096.1 GCA_030641485.1 Pseudomonadota bacterium | reverse complement strand
TCACGAACCACGGCGAAGGCCTCCGGCAAGAGATCATCAAGTTCCGCCGTACGATCATCAAAGCGCGCTTTAAACTCTGAAGTTTTCGCCTTGAGCTGATCATCAGAAAGCGATTTTAGAGCCGCTTCTTCATGGTTCACCTGCTCCACTAACGACCGCATTGACTTAATTTCACGATCATTTTTACTGCCGAATATTTTTTTTAAAAAATTTGCCATATAATCTTTTTAATAACCTCTTGAGAAATAAAAAAGCCCTCGCAAAAAGACGCCGGACGACGTTTCACGAGGACCATTGAATTTAGATCAACTAAGTGAAAATCAATCGAGCAAATAGTCAACCGGATTTACCGGTTTGCCATTTACGACAACCTCGTAATGCAGATGGGGCCCGGTACTGCGACCTGTGCTCCCAAGTTTACCCAATTCCTGCCCACGAGTCACAGAGTCACCACTCTGGACCGAAATTTTTGACAGATGACCATATTTTGTTATCTTTTCTAAACCATGGTCAACAATCACCATCTTTCCATAGCCACGTTTATAACCAGCAAAAACGACCCGACCATCGGCCGAAACTACCACTGGTGTCCCCCGCCGATTAACAATATCGAGGCCCTTATGAAGTTCCCGACGACCCGTGAATGGTGAAACCCGATAACCGAAATGAGAACTGATCCAACCTCGCACCGGCCAAACCGAAGGAGTAAAATTGAGCAGGGTTTGCTGTTCCTTCAGGTGAGTACTTAGATGTTTCAGTTCACCCTCTTCACGAGCGAAGCCAAGCTCCAAACGTTGTAGTTCACGATGCATACCAGCAAGTTGCAATTTACGTTCAGCATCAATACTAGAAACTGTCAATTCAGCCGCCAATGGATCCGGTCCGCCGAGACTCACTATTTCAACCTGGCCGGGAATGACCGCAAGGTTGGCCATGACTTTAACTCGAGCGTTACTCTCCCGCAGGCTGGTAAAACGATCTTGAAGATCGGTCATACGCTGCGAAAAAAAACTTACCTGTTTTTCAAGCTCACGAGTCTCCTTAGCCAACTTACCGTAATCATTTATATTATGCAAGTTCACCAAATAGAGCGCAATTGCGACCAAGGCTCCGACAAATAGAGCAGTTACCGCCGGAGCAACCAACATCATGGCCCATTTTACCTGTCTGACCGGCACGACCAGCTTACGATGCACACCATTACCAGTACGAAAAAGTACCAAGGTGTATTGATCTTTAGATTCCATACAATAAATTTAATCCATTTTACTGGAGGGTACCTTGTAAAATTGCCTTTTCTGTAAGGTACCCTGAAAAATTATGCGATTTAGTATCCAACCGAGAACCATCAAACTTAGACAGTACAGGGTCAGTCGCTGTTCATATATTACTACGCGCTCCCTAATAGCAAAACTGCAACTTATTGTCAATATTTTAGCTTTTTCACCCCTGACCAAACTGAACTCATATCCGAGCAAATGGCTCAAGAGTGCTAAATTATTAACAATCTTGCCAATTTCATTATCGTATGCTAGAATGGTTGTAAATTTATGGTTAAGCTGTTCATCACTTATTTGTCCCCCGCGGGAAAATCATTATGACTAAAGTTAGTGTCACTGTAAATCAGGAACAATCTGAGGCAAAAATTTCGTTATCTCAGGACTCTGATGATTTCGAAGATGTTACCGTTGACCAACTGGTTACCGCACTAAAAAAGAATGGAGTTACCACAGGCATCAGTAAAAAGAACCTTTTTGCCATCCGTGACAAGTTCAACGCCAACCCCACCCAGCTCGTAACCGCCACGATAGCCAAGGGAGTGCCGAAGAAGCCGGTTTCGCAACATCACTATCAGTTCCACTTTACTACCGGCAAAAACATCGGCAAACTTAAGGGATCAGACCAAATCGACTATAAGAACAAGGGTGTTATTAAATTTCTCCAACCAGGTGACAATTTACTGACAATCACCCTTGGACAAGAGGGTACCCCGGGCCGACTGGTTGATGGCACAATCATTCAAAACACTCCTTTAACTCCACTGCGTAAATACAAAGCTGGATCCGGGGTCATCCGGGAAGAGGAAACTAATAAAGTTATTTACAAAGCCACAACGGCTGGCCACCCAAGCTTAAATGGTGACACGCTTGAGGTCTCTAATACATTCCACATCAATGGTGATGTCGACCTTGACACCGGACATATTAAATTTGCTGGCCCAATCGAAGTCAGTGGCAACCTATTGGCCAGCTTCCAGATCATTTCCAACGCCGATATCACAATCGACAAAACCATCAGTGGCTCAGTTAAAACGAAAGCGGGTCTGACCGCACATGGCGGCATTATCGGCAGTGAAAATGAGGAAATCACAGTCGGCGGAGAGTTGACGTGCGAATACATCTCTGCCGCTAAAAACATTCAGACCGGGGGCAAAATTACCGTCACCAAGCACATAATCAACAGCACTATCAGCACCACTCAGACAGTCAGTTGCCAGGAGATGATCACCGGCGACAGCAAGGTTAGCGCTTTTCATGGCGTCACCTGCAACGAACTCGGTAGCGATCAAGGTAGCAAGACGAGCATTGAGGTCGGGGATGCCACTAACCTCAATGAACGAATCAAAAAGATTGAGGAGTTTCTCGAACCTCTCATTAGCGACTCGATCACAATCGTCGATAAACTTGGCTTACAGGTTCTTATGAAAAAAGACACCTCAACCCTGCCGGCAGATAAACGCCCAGAAGCAGATAAGCTTCTGCAACAATATCTCAAGATTGAGGAACACGCCAGTCGTCTGAAAGATAAAAAACAAGAACTTGAAGAAAAAGCGGAAGCTGGGCTTAAAGCGCGAGTCACGGTTAAAGAGTGCGCTCACCCCGGAACCACCATTAAAATCGGCCTTGAAACCTACACCATTGAACGACTAGTCAGCGGACCGGTCGAATTTTATTTTGATCATGAGAGCAAAGCCATTACCTTTGAAAGGTTATAGGGTGTCATGAAATCGTTTTCCAGCAAATAAAATGCCCTTATAAAGTTACAAGAGCATCATCAAATTAACAAATCAAAAACCTCCGCTTTGAACTTTACTCCCACCCACATCCTGTGCTACTAATGCGCCCATGCAAAATATTGGAATCATAATCAAGCGCAACAATCAGCGAGCGCTCGAAATCGGCATTAAATTGAGTAATTGGCTGATCAACAAGTGCGACAAGTTCATTCTTTGTGAAAATGATCTAGCAGTCCCACTGAAACTCTCCGCCTGCACTAAGGTAGAAATTACAACCGCAGCTGATCTTGTAGTTGTTCTCGGCGGCGATGGCACACTTCTCAGCATCGCCCGCCACATCAAAGAAAACTCACGTCCCATTCTTGGTGTCAATCTCGGCAGTCTGGGGTTTTTAACTGCCATCACCCTGGATGAACTTTTTCAAGTTATGGGTGAAGTTTTAGAGGGTAATTTTTCATTAAGTCCACGCATGGTACTTAGCGTTTCACTATTTCGCAACAATGAGAAAATCTCCGGGCACAACGTCCTTAACGATGTTGTCATCAATAAAGGAGCAATGGCCCGAATCATCGACTTAAAAACAGTCATCGACAATAAACTGGTCAACACATTCAAAGCCGACGGCCTAATCTTTTCAACCCCAACCGGCTCTACCGGATACTCTCTATCGGCTGGTGGGCCAATTGTTTATCCGACGTTAAACAGTATAATCGTAGCCCCAATCTGCCCACACACCCTCTCAAACCGCCCCCTGATCGTGCCCCCTGAGGTTACTATTGAAACAACTTTGACATCGACCGACAGCGACGATGTTTTTCTAACTCTGGACGGCCAGACCGGGTTCTCATTACAACCAATGGACAGAATCGTTATCACTAAGTCTGCGCACAGTATCAAACTTGTTACATCCCCAAGTAAAACCTATTTTGAGGTTTTACGCAACAAGCTGAAATGGGGTGAACGTTATCAAAACAGTGGCGAGTAAAAAATGCTAAAACTCCTTTCCATCAGCAATTTCAAACTGATCGATAAGCTTTCATGCGAGTTCAATTCAGGATTAACTGTCCTTACAGGTGAAACCGGGGCGGGAAAATCTATCATTTTAAGTGCCTTAAACACCCTGCTCGGAGAAAAACCGGGAGTCGATGTCTTCCAAGATAAAACCCGACCCGTAACTATAAGCGCCATTTTCTCTCTGCCCCAAAATCCGATTCTACATAAACAACTAAGTGAATTCGGCTTAAGCTCCGAGCATGATGAGATTATTTTCCGCCGTAACTTAAGTTTAAAGAGCCACGGTGGCCTCAACAACCGCATCTACATAAACGACCAGCCGACCACCGGCTCTACGGTGACAACGATTGCGACCTCACTGGTTGAATTTGTCGATCAACACCAACAACAAAGCCTCCGCAACCCAAGCGAACTTTTGAACCTGCTCGATACATATGGCGACCTGTTCCCTTTAAGGGGAGAGTATGCGAAATGCTTTCAAGAACATCGACAACTAGAGCAACAACTTCGAGCGTGGGAGCAAAAAACTAATGATGCCGCCCGCCAAATGGACTACTACTGCCATCAACTTGCAGAACTTGACGACGCCAATTTAAGTCACGGAGAAGAGGATGAACTCCTCAGCCTACGCCTGCAGTATCAACAAATCGGCAAGCTTAAAGAGCTCACTCGGGAGGCCGATGAGCTAACCTACACAAGTAGCAACTCTATTATTGATAACTGTTATCGTTTACAGGAAATTGCTGCAGAGCTTACACGACGTGATAGCCATGCCCCACAAACCGAAGAGATCTTAACTGAAATCATCGACACCCTTCAGGAGGTCTACAAAAGGAACAACCTCTACACAAATAACCTGGAAGTCGATGAGCAGACCATCGATGAAACCGAAGAACGACTCGCAATTTTAGAAAGGCTCAAACGAAAATTCGCCACCAACATTGAGGGCTTAATTGAGCTCCGTGATGATCTTAAGGGGCAAGTTACAAACTTTGAAAATCGCGACAATGAAAGGGAAAAGAAGATTGTTGAACTGGGTAAAAAAGAGAAGATAATGCTCGATATAGCAGCGCAACTCAGTGCGGGCCGGCAAAAGCATGGAAGTGCCTTAGCTGAAGAGGTCAGTCAACACCTCAACCATCTCAACCTCTCGCAAGCACGTTTTCTTATCACCCGAAAAGATGCCCCGACCTCGACCACCGGCAAGGACCAAATATCTTTTTGCTTCAGTGCCAACCCCGGCGAAGAACCGGCCCCAATTGACAAAAATGCTTCAGGCGGTGAGCTTTCCCGTCTTTTACTGGCGCTCAAAACCGCCCTTGCACATCGTCACCAAGTGCCAACCTTGATCTTTGATGAAGTTGATACCGGCCTTGGTGGTGGTACCGCCGCAGCAGTCGGCCGCAAAATCGCAGAGATCGCTAAAGAGTGTCAAGTGATCACGGTTACGCATCTCCCCCAGGTCGCTGCTTTTGCGGACCAACACTTGGTCATTGACAAGGTAAGTTGCCCCCAAAATGAACGCACTCTGATTGAAATCAATGAATTTTCATCAACTCAAGAACTTGAAAGAATCCACGAATTAGCCCGTATGGGCAGCGGCAAAGAGATTACAATTGAGGCGGAAGAGCATGCTAAGGCTCTGCGCAAAGAGGCGGAAAAATTCCGCCAAAAGGTAGATTAATATGATTCGTCCGGCAACTGTAGGTGATGTCAAAACCATCCAACAGACCCTTGAGTATTACGCTGAAAAAGGCTTATTGTTACCACGCTCGTTAAATGACCTCTATGACAACTTGCGTGATTTCATAGTTTTTCAGGATCTGAAAAACATCTCCGGAGTCGGGAGTCTGCATGTCTGCTGGGAAGACTTGGGTGAGATTAGGTCACTGGCAGTTCTGCCACCCAATACAAATAAAGGCATTGGTCGCCAACTGGTAGAGGTTTGCGAAACCGAGGCCCGCAAACTGGGGCTGAAGAGGGTCTTCACACTTACCTATCAGGAAAAATTTTTCACCGGCTTAGGCTATCGAACTATCGACAAAAGCGAGTTGCCGCACAAGGTTTGGGGGGAGTGCTTAAAGTGTGTTAAGTTTCCAAATTGTGATGAGATTGCCATGATCAAAATGTTGGCATCGTAAAATTCAGCAGTGAATCCAAACTTCAAGAAAAAAATTTTCGCCGAGCCCGCTGGGTCAACTAATTCACTTCCCCCTCAACCCGATTGCGACCACCATTTTTAGCGCGATACATGGCCTGATCAACCCTTTCGACATAACTATCCAAAGTATCGTCCACCTTGAGGCTACCAACCCCGATACTGACAGTAACTGAAAACGGCTTTCCCTTATAAGTGAAACGACTTATTTCAACCTTTTGCCGAATCCGCTCGGCCACGTCAAAGGCCTGCTCTAAAGAGGTGTGCGGCAAAATCAGTGCAAACTCCTCCCCGCCGTAACGGGCAAGAACATCAATCTCACGAATCTCCTTCTTCATAACTTCGCTCAAGACCCGCAACACCCCATCTCCGGTGCGATGTCCATAAGTATCGTTTACATTTTTAAAATGATCAATGTCTATAATTGCCAGTGCGGTTGGCCGCGAATAACGTTGGAAACCCATTATTTCCTGTTTAATTTTTTCATCATAAGCGCGGCGGTTATAGGTCCTGGTTAAGGGGTCAATGATGATCTCCTGCTTAACCTTTTCCATCTGTTCTTTCAGACTCTCAATCTTCTTATTAGCATCATCAACCTGAGTTTGGGCCAGACGTACATCTGCGACCATCTGTCGGGTCCGAGTTTGCAGGCCTTGGGCCTGAAGCAGCAGGGATTCACGAATCTCCTGAACTTCAGACAAGGTCTTTGCCTGTTGCAATCGACCGACGCACTCATCTAGGCCACTATCAAAATCGCCACCACTCTGGAGCAAACCGGAGAGTGAGTCAGCCAAAATTGTGATAATTTTTTTCAGCTCATCACGTTCACGTCCGGTCTCATCATCAAAAAGAAGATTATTGGAGAAAAGACGTTTAAACTTGTCAACATAGCGACTCATATCATCGACTGATGAGAGCTCACTCAACCCCTCACGACACTCAAGAAAGAGCGCCCGACTATCTTGCTCCTGCAATGAAAGCGCTTCAACCTGGTGCAAAGCCAGAGTCACTAACTGCTTAAACTCGTCAACCAGTAAACGCAGATCATTTTCAACATCTGACTGGGCGAGCAGGGAACTTTTCAAAAGTTTGATGTTTTTCAAAAGAAGATTCACATCGACTGGTTTTTCTTTGCGAACAATCTCTTTGGCCTGCTTGTGAATACGCTTAATCTGGCTCGCATCAGCAGCCTGTTGTAACGATTCACACAGTGCCCCAAGAGAATTTCCCGCAGCCCGATCACCTGAAGCCGCCCCGTGCAGGGTCTTTAAGAGAAAAACTGAGAGCTCTTTATACTCTTTAATCATATCTAAATTCATTTCATATCATCCTGGCACACAAGATTCGGCGCCCTGTTTTAACGGAAGTGCAACCTTAAAACAGCTCCCTTGGCCAGGCTTACTGCTAAAGCTGATCGTCCCTTGATGTTGTGCAATAATAGTTTGGGCTGTAAACAGGCCAAGACCAGTCGCACCGCCCTCAACCCTAACCTCTTTGGTCGAAAAAAATGGATCAAAAAGATGCCCCTGACACTCCTCGGTAATACCGATACCGTTATCAGTGATTGAAAAATAGACAAAACCTGTATTTTCAACCCCGGTGACCACCACTATCTGACCGACAAAAGCACCCTCTGTCGCCTTTTTTTGTTCTCTGATCGCCTGGGCACCGTTGAGCATAAGATTTAACACAACCTGTTGAATCTGGCCCTTTTCCATCTGGGATGAGGGCAGGTCATCCTTAAAATCACACTGTAAATCGACCTGGTCTCGTTCCAGCTCATAACGACTAAAACTTAAAGCATCCTCAATTACCTGATTCAAAGAGAGGGGGAAATACTCTTTGCGAGCCGGGTGTGAAAAAACCATCAGGTTTCCCGCCATCAGGTTCAGGGCTTCAACCTGAACCTGCAACCTGAGCAGGAGTTTCAAATCTCTTGTCCGCTCTTCAGGGGCCTTTTCAAAACGCATTTGCAACAGTTGTACAACCCCATATATTCCAGCCAGATAGTTGTTAAGATCATGGGCGATCCCAGCAGCCATCTGCCCGATACTGGCCATCTTTTCAGTCCTCACCACCTGATTTTCCATCATTGCCAACTGCGTGGTATCCTGAATACAGATCACCGCTTCCCGGCTCTTCTGTTCACCATCATGGAAAATCGGATAACAATAAATATTGACAAACTCGCGCCCGGAACGACGTTTTGCCACCCGCAGGCGACTGCGAGTTTGCCCGTCAGCCATACACTCGCGCGGCATACAGTCAGAACAAGGCCCATTCCGCTGACGAAAAACTTCATAACAGTGACGACCAACAATCTCCTTCGGGGTTTTATTAAAAAAAGCCGCTTCTGCCCGGTTAATAGTGCGAATAGTATAACTATCATCTATTAGGTAAAGACCATTTTCAAGCGCGTCTAAAGTCATGCGATAACGTTTCCGACTTTCACCGATTTTACTGTTCTGTTTCTCCAAAACTCGGGAGAAATTCTCCAACTGCCGCGAGTGAGAGATAAGATCTTCGTATTGGTTGTTCAGAAGGGTCGTAGTATGTCTGATCACCCCTTCATAGCTACCCATACCAATCCCCGGCCGGGGCCGAAAATCCTGACCTTCATCGGGTTGATGAGCTTCCACCGCCTCTACCAGTTCATTCAACCCGGCCCGCACCGGCCAGATCACCTTAACCATAAATCGAAACAACGCAATGGCTAAAAACGTATGCACCGCAATCGAGACACCAAAAGCAAAGATCGAATCTGGACTGATCAGCAGGAATAAGATTGCACCAACATTTAAAGCAATCAGAAATTTAATGAAAAATGTTGTCTTAAGGCGTGAAAAGGGATCAATAAACAACCCGGTTCCTCCCCGCCTTTTTGGCCTGATAGAGTTTTTTGTCTGCCAGTTCCACCAGTTCTCCCGGTTCTTTCATACTCAAATCGTAGGCGGCGATGCCAAGACAGATCGTCAAAGAGCCGACATCCTGCCCCTTCAACAGGGGTTGTTTCTCCTGACCGGGAATCACAGCGGCTTCAATGTCCAAACGAAAACGCTCGGCCACACCAATGGTATCAGCAAGAGAACTATGGCAGAGCACCGCAAACTCCTCTCCGCCATAACGGGCGACCACATCGCTGTGTCGAGCATTGTCCAGAAGTATTTCCGCGACCCCAAGCAGCACCTTATCACCGGCCGGGTGACCATGGGTATCGTTATAGTGTTTAAAGTTGTCAATATCGATCATAATCATTGAAAGCATAGTGTTATAACGTTGGGCCCGATCGGCTTCTTCGCGCAAACGCTGCTGAAAATGGCGATGGTTATAGAGACCGGTCAAGCCATCAGTAATAACTAACTTATTCAGAGCTTCTTCCTTCTCGCGCAAATCGGCAATCAAAATCGCCTGCTGGAAAGAAGTTTCACGAAGAATATCAGTCGCACTACGATTATCATGCTCAGCAAGAAGACAATCTAACTGATTTTTTAGGATAAGGTTTTCTTGGCAGGCCTTCTGCAACTCTTTTTCCAAGTCAGCCCGACTCCTTAGTTCATCCAATCTCTCCAGCCTCCATAAAAAACTTTACCTAAGCAACGCATATCTGCTATAGGCCCGCGTCATATCAGAAGCATCACAGCTTATGAACTAGAGGCTCACATCTAATTCGGGCTTAAACCCGCAAGAACAAGCAACCTCCTACTGCTAGCTAACACCGTGTACATACCGCAAGCAAGACAAAAATTCAACCCGTAATCACAACTCGGCATTTTTTACTGAGAAGACTCTCATATGACCACTAATCATGCCCCAGATGACAAACCGCAAGCTACCACCCAAGAACCGGTAATTATCACGCGCTCCGACCACCCAATCTCACGCAAGAAGATTGCCCAAAATGCCGTCAAGATACTCTACCGCCTCAAAAACAGAGGCTTTACCGCTTACCTTGCTGGCGGGGCCGTGCGCGACATGCTCCTCGGTGACACCCCGGCCGACTTCGACATCGTTACCGATGCCACCCCCAAACAAATCAAGCGCCTTTTTCGTAACTCCCGCATTATCGGTCGCCGCTTTCGTCTGGTCCACATTTTTTTTCACGACCGTTCAAACTCAATCCCGCAAATCTATGAGATTGCGACCTTCCGCCGACCCTTTACCCAGGAACAGGATGATGCCGAGCGTATCAAAGACGAACCGGAGCTTGCCAATAATCTTTTCGGCACCCCCAAAGAGGATGCCAGTCGTCGGGATTTCACAGTCAATGCCCTTTTCTATAATATCGCTGATTTTTCCGTCATTGACCACGTCTACGGTCTAAATGATCTGAAAAATCGCATTATTCGGATCATTGGCGACCCGAATACACGTTTTGCAGAGGACCCGGTCCGCATCTTAAGGGCGCTTGAGTTTGCCTGCCGCCTTAAGTTCACAATAGAGGAAGAGACTGTAAAAGGACTTAAAGCTCAAGCTGAAGCATTAAGTGATGTACCACCCAGTCGCTTACGTGAGGAGTTAAAGGGTCTCTACACCAAGAAAGCAACCTCAGGACTACTAGAACTTGGTAACCACTACCAGATCAACCAACACTGGCTACCTCTAGAAATTGCCGCAAGCTGCCTTGATTCAATTCCAATTATCAAACAGATTGAAAACTTTTTCCCGACTACAGACAACAGTAAAGAACTTGAAAAAATGGTTGTTGCGGCTTTAATTATGCCCAACATCATTGAAAAATTCCCCCTACATGACAACCTCCGCCTTGGTCTGGTCCGGGAGTTTGTTGAGGAGAGCTTAAAGCCAATCAACCAACGCTTTAACCTGCCCCGATTCCAGCGACATGCAATCAAGGACATCTTCACCCTGCTTTACCGTTTGAGCCGTGGTGACAAACGGGTAAATAAGCTGGTCAGCCGAGATCACTTTTTCTCGGCCCTCTTCCTCTATGCCACAATCAACCACCAAGCCCCATCGAAACCGGACCATTTTTCATTCTGGCAACGACAATGTGACAGCTTAAACCGCAATCCTCAAGCTCAGGGATTAGACTACAGTAGACTTTTTCTAGAGGATTAGGGTGGGCAAACCAACCATGCAACGATCACAACTGAACCTTGGCAGAATTAATTACTTAAACTGCTGGCCCCTCTTCAAGCAACTACCAAAAGAGTTAAACCAAAACCAATTCAACCTGATTTCCGGTCATCCGACAAGACTCAACTCGGGCCTTAAAAGTGGCGAAATAGACATCAGCCCATCATCCTCAATGCTACTCGCTGATGCCGATGCCAACGATTATTTCATCTTACCGGATATCACAATCGCATCACTTAGCGAAGTTCGAAGCGTCATTTTGTTAAGCCGTTGCCCGCTGGCCGAACTTTCCGGCTGCACAATCTCTTTAACCAACCACTCTCTAACCTCAATCTCCCTCTTAAAAATAATTCTGTTCCACTTCCAAAAACTTAAAACTAACTGCCTCTCCTTCACAAATGCAGAATTCTCTCCCGGTAATGAGCTAGTGGATGCGGCTCTGATCATTGGAGATCAGGCGCTTAAGTTCTACCACCAACCGCCTGCGGGATACAGGGTTTACGATCTCGGCCAACTCTGGTACAAGTTTACCAACCTACCATTTGTTTACGCCCTCTGGATTGGTCGCAAAGACTCGATTAAGTATAAAGGTCAAGCCATTATCGCCCTGCACCGCTCATTAAATGATATCACGAGAACACTCCCAAACAAACTCGCCGACCTCTCAACTACTGCCCTGACTGAGATCGAAAGCAACCCCGAAATCACACCCTCACAACTTCTCACCTACTGGCGCCAGGCAATCTCCTACAAACTTGACAAACGGGCCCTTGCCGGACTTGCCCACTTCTACAAACTGGCTCATGATCTAAAGCTCATCGACCAGGTCCCAAAACTCTATTTTTTCCCAAAACCCTAATCCTACCTAGTAACCAGCTATTTATCCAACCCGATATAAACCAGCTATTGACATCGCATAAGATGCTGTTTATAGTGGTCAGCGCACTATAACACTTGCATATAGCTAAATAAGTCTCCTGAGCAGATTAGATAGCGGGCTCTATGATCAAATTCCTCCACACAGCCGACATTCATCTCGACAGCCCCTTAAAAGGACTTGAAGTACATGAAGAGGCGCCACTAGAAGAACTCCGGGGAGCAACGCGGCGAGCATTTGACAAGCTGATTGAATTGGCCTTAGAGAAAGAGGTCAGTTTCATCCTTATTGCTGGAGATCTTTATGATGGGGACTGGAAAGATTACAACACCGGTCTCTTTTTCGCCTCCCGAATGGGCCGCTTAGATCAGGCCGGAATTAAGGTTTTCATAGTTTCCGGCAACCATGATGCCGCCAGCCAGATCACCAAGACCATGCCATTGCCTGACAATGTCGTACTTTTTTCTTCTAAGCAACCTCAATCAGTAAAGCTTGATGAGATTGATTTCGCCATCCACGGTCAAAGCTATTCATCACGAGCCGTCACGGACAACCTCGCCGAAAAGTACCCTCCATGTGACCCCAATTATTTTAATATAGGCTTACTTCATACCTCTTTAACTGGACGTGAGGGACATGAGAATTATGTTCCGTGCTCCCCGGATGATCTTATTTCCAAAGGCTATGACTACTGGGCATTGGGCCATATCCACAAACGTGAAGTTGTTTGTAAAGATCCCATGATCATCTTTCCTGGCAATCTTCAGGGCCGCCACATCAAGGAAACCGGTGCCAAAAGCGCTACGTTAGTAACCGTAGATAATGGCCGAATTTCGGCGGTCGAAGAGTGTGAGCTTGATGTGCTCCGTTGGTCTTTATGCCATCTGGATCTAACCGGATGCGAGTGCAAAGAGACGCTCTACGAGATGGTTCGTTCAGCCCTGGAAAAAGAGCGTTCTCTGGCCGGCAACAAGACTTTAGCCTTGCGCTTGCTACTAGAGGGAAGCTGCCCGGTACATGCAGAACTGCATGTACAATCCCTCCAAATAAGCGAGGAGATCAGGGGGATTGCCGCCAGCCTCGAAAGTATCTGGCTCGAAAAGATAAAATTTAGAACCAGCCATAACCTAAACCGAGAAGAGCTCACAGGCGGGAACAATCCTCTGTCAGAGCTGCTCGCGGCAGTTGACAAACTAGATTCTGACGCAAGTGTGCTCACAACCCTAACCCATAACCTTGCCAATCTGAAAGCGAAACTCCCGGCCGAATTAATTGATGAAACTTTTTCGCCAGAGAGTCGGCCCCACAAATCAGGAGAACTACAATCAGAGGTTAAAGAGCTCCTGATCGCTAAATTGATTCAACTTGGCGGCGCAACATGAAGATCAACCGTCTGGACCTAAAAGCGTTTGGCCCTTTTACTGACCGAACGATTGCACTCGACTCGAAGCTACCGGGTCTCCATATCATCTTTGGTGCCAACGAGGCCGGAAAGAGTAGCTCACTGCGGGCGCTAAAAGCTCTGCTTTACGGTTTCCCTGAACGAACTTCAGATAATTTTCAACACGCTAATGATCAACTTTTGGTTGCCGGCAATATTGAGAACGCCAAAGGCCAGCAACTCACCTTTAGCCGACGCAAAAAAAGAAAAGCCAGTCTACTCGATATTAACGGGAACCCATTGGCCGCAAACACTCTCGCCGCCTTTTTACCGGGTGTTGACCCGACCCTGTTTGAATCACTATACGGCATAGATCACAAAACACTGGTGGCCGGAGGTCAGGATATCCTCGCCCAGAAAGGTGAGGTCGGCCAGGCCCTGTTCGCGGCTGGCACCGGAATTTCATCACTTAAAAAAATCCTTGACACCCTTGAAGCTGAAGCGGATGAGCTGTTTAAGGATCGCGGCAGTAAGCAGCAGATCAACCAAGCTATAAAAGAGTACAAGGAGCTTAAAAAAAGCGTCAGGGATCTAAGCCTACTTCCGAGCAAGTGGAAAGCGCACCATCAGCATTTGCAGGAGGCTGAAGCTGAGCATACAAGGCTTGAGGAAGAGAGTCGCTTGAAAAGTGTAGAGATACGGCGACTGGAACGTTTAAACAAAGTCATCCCGGAATTGGCCGTACTGGAAAACCTGCAAAAACAGCTAGAAGAGTTAGGTGAGGTAGTTATTCTGGCTCCGGAGTTTTCGGAACAGCTCCAAAAAGTTGAGCGTGATATCCGTGAAACCAGGCTCCGAATCGACAACTACCATGACCGTCTCAGAAAACTCCAGCTAAAACAAGCTGGCATTCACCTTAACCATACTCTTATCAACCATGCTGAAACCATAGAAGACCTGCATCAACGGCTTGGTGAATACCGAAAAGGCTTACAGGATCGAGTCCGGCTTGATGGTATGCGTATCACATATCGCATAGATGCCGGATCTCTACTGGAAGAAATCCGACCCGATTTAACCTTGGACGATATCAGCTCTTTACGACCAGTCCTCGGCAAAAGGCGGACCATCCAAGCTTTAGGCTCACAACACGAAGCTTTGATTCAACAGGCAGCTCAAGCTCATAAACAGAAAGATATGGCAACCCAGGAGATTAAAAAAATTGCTGCAGTCTTATCCAGTCACCCCCCCAACAAGGAGTGTAATAATTTAATCAAGGCGATTAAACTGACGCAAAAAGCTGGTGATATTGACGGGCAAATTGCGAAGATTTCCCGTGACCTAGATGGAGACAAGAAAAGTAGCAGCTCCAAAATTAAGCGCTTGGGCTTATGGCCCGGAACCCTGAAACAATTGCTCATATCCCCCCTCCCCCTACTAGAAACAGTACGACGCTTTGAGGATGATTTCAGTGAGCTTAGCAAAGAAATTCAGCAACTCAAGAAAGAGCGGAAGCGCACCGAGATCGAGCTACAGAGCACCAAAACTGATGACAAAGAGATTGTCTATGGGGGGAATGTCCCCTCCGAACAAGATCTGGAAGCATCGCGCCAGAAACGTCAGAAAGGCTGGCAACTGTTGCGTAAACAGTGGCTTGGAGGTCAGGTCATTACTGAAGAGGCGCGAGAATACGAACCCGACCTAACCCTGCATGACGCCTATGAAAAGAATGTCGAACGTGCCGATCTTATTGCTGACCGTCTGAGACGAGAGGCAGAACGGGTTGCCAAAGCGGCATCATTAAAGGCCAGGATAGAAAGTTTGAGTGAGACAATTCAGTTCATCATCACCCAAGAGAATGAGCTGCTACGCCAACAAAAAGTCCTTAATAGCAGTTGGCAGGCAGAATGGCAAACCAGCAAAATCAAACCACTCCCACCCAGGGAAATGCTCTCTTGGCTGACTGAGATTGACAAGCTCCAATTCAAATCAGGTGAACTCTTAAACAAAGAAAATGAACTCCTGGACAGGAAAAAAGCGCGACAACAAATTCGAGCGGTTTTAGCTGATGAGCTTAAAGAACTCGGAAATAACGCTGAGTTTTCCGACCCAGAACTGGCACCAATTCTGATCTTGGCTGAAACTGTGTTAGAAAATATGGTTCTGCATAAAGCTACACTAGAGAAACTGTCAGGGCAACAAAGTCTGGCCCAAACCGCCCGGCACAGAGCCCAAAGAAACCTAGAAGAGACTGAAAGCTCCCTGATTGAGTGGCAAGCGAGATGGGAAAATGCCCTGACCGGTCTAAGACTGCAGGAGCAGGTCTTGCCCAGTGAAATTCTTGACCGTCTTGAAACCATTGGCATCTGTATTGATAAGCTCGACAAAGCCAAAGAGTTTCAAAGTCGCATCAATGGTATTGACCGCGACATGCAAAAATTCAGTATTGATATTCTGGCCCTATTAAAAAAAATAGCCGGCCCCTCTGACCTAAAGACTTTATCCGCAGATCAGGCGACCCTGCAGCTACACTCAATGCTGGGTGAGGCCCGTCAGAATAGTGAGTTGCATAAGAAAAACAGTGAGGAGCTGGAGGCCCTGACTCTTGAGCTTAAGAATGCTCAGAAAACCCTGCAGAGTCTGGATGGAGAAATGGCTAAGTTACTGGTCACTGCAAAAAGCGATAAGAGTGAAAAACTTGCAGCAGCCATCAGAAAATCAGCGGAATCTTTACGGCTCCATGAGAAGATTTCAGATGCCAACTCGGCCCTGGCAAAAGTTAGTGAAGGAATTCCGCTTGCAGCACTAAAACTCCAGACTGAAACCGTTAATGTAGATGACCTGCCGGGGCAAATCACCTCTCTAAAAAGACAGTTTGACCAGGAACTTCACCCCAAGATTAGCGAGTCATTAAAACTGATTGGTGAAGAAAATCGCGAACTACAGCTCATGGATGGCAGCAGCCAAGCAGCAGATGTAGCGGCAAAGATGGAGCAGGTTGGGACAAAAATACGACGTCTTGTCGAACATTACTCCATAATCAAATTGACTATAGCCGTGCTCAAAGATGAGATTGAACGCTACCGTAAAGAGCATCAAGATCCAATTTTAAAGATCGCCTCTAAATTGTTTTCTCAACTGACTTTAGGATCTTTTGCCGGGCTCCGAACCGACATAGATGACAACGGCAACCCCAACTTAATTGGAGTGCGAACAAATAATTCTCGGGTTGCCGTCGAAGGCATGAGTGATGGCACCTGCGATCAACTCTATCTTGCCCTCCGCCTTGCCACCATCCAGGAACGTTTAGAGCACAATGAACCCATGCCTCTTATTGTTGATGACATCCTCATCAACTTCGATGATGAACGCTCTCAGGCAACCATTAAAATACTGACCGAACTCGCAAAATTGAATCAAGTAATTCTTTTTACCCACCACCAACAAATTGTGGAATTGGCTAAAAATATTGATAATCCTGGAGTGATTAAAATCCATAATCTGTAAACATGTGTACTCTTCAGCTAACAAAGTACTTTTTACGACGCCATCAAACTTGAGAATAATTGTTGACAAACAACATTAAACAGGATAAAAAATATCCAGATTAACGCCCAGCTAATTAATTAATGATCAAATCACCCATAATTCTATAAGGAGTTTGACTATGACTACTGGCAACGAAAAAATTCTGACCGCTTTAAAAACTGCGATGGAAGCCGAGATGACTGGCCACCATTTCTACAACAATGCCGCCGCAACGACTGAGGATCCACAAGGAAAAACGACATTTAAGCGACTTGCCGAAGAGGAACTCCTCCATTTTAACTACCTAAAAAAACAGTACGCCAGCGTCCTGAAAACTGGTGATTTCAACTTTTCCGTCCCCCTCGCAACTGACCCTAACGCCGAAGCCGAAGGCCCAATATTTAGCCCCCAGCTTAAAGCTCGCATCAAACAGAGTCATTTTGAAATCAGTGCTTTAAGTGTCGGCATGCAACTTGAGCTTAATGCCGTCACCTTCTACCGTCAATGCGCTGAGGAATCAGACAATTCTGAAGTGAAGGCTTTTTTCAATCACCTTGTCAAATGGGAACAAGGTCACTACGATGGTTTTGCCCAAGAACTTAACAACCTCAAAGAGGACTACTGGCAAGCCAATAATTTTGTCCCCATGTAGAGATGTGACTTTCACACACCCCCAAACACAGGCCGTATTGAATGCTCTTTCCAAGTGTTACCTTAACCGCGGATCAGAAGGTTTTAAATCCACCGGTGGAACTCCCATGATGATGGCAGGGGTAGCAAGGTTTTAGACTTACTGGATCGGCATTAGGCTTGTCAGAATAGTGACAATCTGTGCATGAATAATCAGCTTCAAGACGAGTTTTATGGTGAAAGTTTTGCAACTCACTAGCTGCCAAATGGCAACTTTTACACAGCTCATTCCAGTAGCTACTACCGGGGGGCATTACGACCGTGCTACCGTTGACACGACTACGGATCAAAAGAGTATTAGGTGAACCATGCGGTTCATGACAATCCATACATGAAAGGACATAATTTCCTAAGTTTGAATCAGAATAAGGAGGAAGTATCTCCTGCTCTGCGTACCAATCGTGAGCTTCCCCTTGCCCGTGCACTTCCAAACTCCAATTAAAAGTTAGTAAATTACGCCCCAATGTTGTGCTATAGATTATATTCGTTGAATTGTGACAATCAATACAGAGAGCGTTGTAGTTTGGCGTTTTAGCGGCCTGAATTACCCGGCTGCTACTGACCCCATCCGGCTCAAGGTTACTGCCGGAACGAATTGGTGGCTGATAAGCAGAACCATAGCTGGTCATCAACTCACTTGTATTGTCCTCCTCATCCCCCCACAAATTTTCATGGTCTGAGGGTCGAGAGATTGCAGTGAAGGTCGGATGTCCGGGATACCTTTTGTTTGCTCTAGCAATGTGGACATTGTGACAACCACTACAGGGATTAGTTTCTGCCGGAAAATTACTGAAAGATTTTGTCCCGCTGTAGCCGGTGATGTAACGTTTAACGTCATTCAAATTGTGATAGGATGGCTGATTGAAAGCAGCCATAATGTTGGAGGTAGTAGCTGACGCCCCACCAAAGGTAGCACTGTAATCATAATTGTTAAACGGATTATTCTGCAATGAACCAGTAATACCCGCATGGCAAGCAAAGCAAGCTGTTGTCGATGTTACGTATGGTTGGGTTAACACATCACTAAAACTGTTGGCAATCAACAAGTGACCATCAGCCTCAGCAGTATGCTGCTCATGACAATGAGCACAGTTCCCCGGAACATAAGGAGCAGTCCAAGCCGTCCTCTCAACCCCGTAACTGGAACTCCCATGGGCGGAATCTGTATATGTGTTAGCGAAAACTGATTGCGAATAAAAAACCAACGAAAACAGGAAAATCAAACCCATAAATTTATTCAATAAAGTTCTAAGAGTACTGAGCATGGTAGTTTCTCCCTTTTTTTAATTCTATTGAGTTTGCACAGCCCAGTGCACATTGGGCATTATATAACTTGGGACATTCGAGAGACAAAGATTTTCAAGAGCTTTGTTGCGGCAATCTAATACGCAATACAGTCTCTTGCCAGATCCACAAGCTTTACAGCACTAAGTTGTCGTGTCC
>DAOWHJ010000127.1 GCA_030641485.1 Pseudomonadota bacterium | reverse complement strand
TCATGGCCGTATGACTCGCAGAACATCAACCATCAATGCAGGTTAGAGCTTCAATTAACAGGACGAATTAAATCGATGTCGGAAAATGAAAAACGGGATAAAATTGAGGCTCTGGTTGAAAAACTCCAGCACTATAATCACGCCTATCGCCAGGGCAAACCGTTAGTCAGCGATACAGAGTATGATAACCTGGTCGAAGCGTTGCGCGGACTTGCTGGCGAGCATCCATTTTTACATCAGGTTGAGCCGGAAAAATTTTCCAACCGGCGCGAAATCCGCCATCCCCGACCGATGCTTTCGACGGAAAAGTCCTATACTTTAGAGGCTTTAGGACGTTTTGTTGAGAGAGTCGAAAAAAGTGCGACTGAACATGGTTTGCCTCAGCCCAGTATCCGTTTGACGACAAAGCTTGATGGCCTAGCCGCCCGGGATGATGGTCAAGTTTTCGTGACCCGGGGTAATGGTGAGGTCGGTTATGAGATCAGTTCTGCTTTGACCAAAGGCGTGGTTGCAATTGGGGGCCGGGGCCTGGGTTTAGGTGAAATTGTTATTACTAACTCATACTTTACAGAGTTCTTGGCGGCTCATTTTGAGCATCCGCGTAACCTGGTGGTCGGTATTATAAATTCCGACACCTTAAATCCTTACGCAAAAAAGGCACTGGCAGCTGGGGCGGTGCAATTTGTGCCTTATTCACAATTGCCAAATTGGCAGGGTCGTGGTTCTGCGCTTTTAAGTGATCTCGACAAGATAAAAGATGACCTTGAAAAAGAGGTCGATTACCCCCTTGATGGTTTCGTCGCTGAGGTTGATGGGCAAAAATTACGTGAGTTGTTGGGTCATACTGATCACCATTATCGCTGGCAGATAGCGCTCAAAAGTAAAGGCGAAATTGCTCGGACAGAGGTGGTTGCAATAACCTGGCAGGTTGGGCGTACCGGCACGATTACGCCGGTTCTGGAGGTTGTTCCGACGAATATTTCCGGGGCTACGATTCGCCGAGTGACGGCTCATAATGCCGGGCTGGTTAAAGAACAGGGCTTGGGGCCTGGGGCCCTAATTGAGATAATCCGTAGCGGTGAAGTTATTCCCAAACTTGAAAAGGTTATAAGGAAGGCATCATATGTGGAGTTGCCTGGGGGTTGTCCGAGTTGTGCCAGTGAGTTGGCTTGGAGTAATGATTTTCTGAAATGTCGCAACCGGCATTGCCCGGCGCAGATGGAGCAGCGAATTTGGCACTGGTTTAAAACTCTGGGGACTGTTGATTGGTTTGGGATTAAGACGATCCGGCGTTTGGTCGAATACGATGTTGATTCTCTGACCAAGGTTTACGCGATGCAGGAAGAGGGTTTTCTGGCGCTTAAATTCGGTCCGCAACAAGCGCAAAATCTCACTGAGGCTTTGACCTTGAGCCGGACCAAGGCGGTTGCGGATTGGCGTTTTCTGGCAGCTTTTGGGATTTCATCTTTAGGTCGTGGTGACAGCCGACGACTCTTGGCCGAGATTCCTCTATATCGACTTGTTGATGGGGTTGAGGTTGAGGAGATTATCGATATCAACGGTTTTGCTAAGCTGACCGCGAAAAATATTGTCACCGGCATCAGTGAACATCAAGCAGAAATTAAACACCTGCTTGAGTTGGGCTTTAATTTGTTGAAGACTCCACTGTGTAAAGAGCTTGGATTACTTGACCATCCTTTACAGGGAAAGGGCGTACTTTTTACGGGCAAATTATCAAGTGGCAGCCGTGAGGAGCTTGAGGCTGAAGCCCGCAGTTTCGGAGCCCGGGTGCAGAAATCGGTTAGTTCAAAGACCGATTACCTGGTGTGCGGTGAGAAAGTTGGTGCCAAAAAAACCGAGAAAGCGGCAGCCTTAGGTGTCAAGGTTATAACCGAGTCTGAATATCGGGTAATTTTGGAAGAGGTTCGCTGAGAAGTTGTTATTTGAGAAGGTGGCAAATATTTTGAGGATGGCTGTGAAATGGTGAAATGTTGAAATGGGGTCAAATCTTTATTCTTGACGCATAGATTGTAATTGCCAATCTAAACTTTCCGGCAATTTTACAAATGAAGATTTCATCGTAAACATTAACGGCAGACCCTAAATTGTTAAAGTACAATTTAGGGTTATGGCTGAGTTTCTTGTTTTTGGCGTTGTTTAACCGCATCAGCTAACTCGGCAAAAACATCTGCAGTGTGCTCTATCGAAATACAGGCATCAGTGATACTTTGGCCGTAGCAGGATGAGGCTTTATCTTTGTATTTCTGTTTTCCGGCAACTAGGTGACTCTCGAGCATGACCCCGCAGATAGAGTGTTCACCGGTGGCAATCTGGCGACTGATATCAGTCGCTACGTCGATCTGTTTCAAGTGGTCTTTGAAGCTGTTGCCGTGGCTGCAATCGATCATAAGATATGGCGGCAGACCCGATTTTTTGAGTAACGAAACCGCCCTTTTTACCTCTGCTGATTTGAAATTGGGACCGCTCTTGCTGCCACCCCGCAAAACGATATGGCCCCACTCATTGCCTTTGGTCGCGAGAATTGCTGCGACTCCTTCACGGGTAATCGAGGGAAACCATTGGGGTGTGCGGGCGGCCCGCACGGCGTCGATAGCGACCTGAATGTCACCGTCAGTGCCGTTTTTAAAAGCGACCGGCATCGAGAGGCCGGAGGCTAAGTCCCGATGAATCTGGCTCTCGGTTGTGCGTGCTCCAACGGCACCCCAACTAATCAGATCTGCAATAAACTGGCCAATAATCGTGTCTAAAAATTCGGTTGCCGCTGGCACTTTTAGTGAGGTGATTTCAACTAGAAGTTTTCGGGCAATTTCCAAGCCTTCGTTGATGGCAAAACTGCCGTCAACTCCGGGGTCATTAATCAAACCTTTCCAGCCCACCACAGTGCGCGGTTTTTCGAAATAGACCCGCATGACCACCATAAGTTCATTTGGGTAGAGTTGAGCTAAACCTTGCAGGCGTTGAGCATATTCCAAAGCGGCAACGGGATCGTGAATCGAACAGGGTCCGGCCACCACCAGAAGTCTGGGGTCATTGCCAGCTATGATCTCGGCAATTGTCTGACGACTCTCTAAAACAAACCTAGAACCATCCTCAAGCAGAGGATACTTGTTCAGCAGAACTGCCGGTGGCGACAGATGTCGGGCTTCGCGAATTCTGAGATCACTGGTTTGTAAATTTATCATGGTCATTCCTCCTCCAGCTGGGCCGGAAGTAAACAGACTTAGCCATCCCGTGACTTTTTATGATGGTATCAGCTATGACAACACGAGATTGATGACACCTTCTCAACCTACTTGCAGCCGACCGGGACCAGGCACATCATCCGCAGGCCATTTTTGCCCGCAGTGAGGTTGTGCATAGTGCCACCGGGAATGAAGATAACATCTCCAGGCTTGATTGGTCGCTTCTGACCGTCGATTGTCAAGTGCCCATCATCATTGAGGATGAATATCTCATGTTCCCAATCGTGTGAGTGGTAAGGTGAATGGCCATCAGGTTTAAACTCAAAGATACGCATGGCAAAATTTGGCGCGCCATCGTCTTCACTGATAACCCAGCGTACGGTTACATCTTTTGCGCCCTCAACTGTTACCTTTTCCGCTTCAACTTCAGAGTAGTGCAGATGTTTAAACATTGTAACCTCCTAAGTTACTTGTTGGAGACATTTGGGGCAGATTTCAGGGAAATTGGCATCTCCGGCGGTTAACTCTTCACTATAGCACCAACAGCGGTTACATTTGCTGCCAGCAGCAGTTTTGACTGTGATTGTGAGCTCGGAATTTTCCTCAGAGCCACTCTCATCATCAGGTAGATTGTCGAGTGCAACCTGGGAGACAATAAATATATCAGCTAACTCAGCCTGAAAATGATTTAGGAGTTCAGCCGCACGGTTTTTAGCCTTCAACTTAACCTGGGCTCCAAGTGAGTTGCCGATAACCTTCTCCTGGCGCGCCCCTTCAAGCTCTTTTAAAACCAGGCGGCGCAGGACTAAAAGTTCATCCCAAGTTGCAGCAAGCTCAACGTTTTCATACTCCTCCGGCAGCTCAAGAAATTCATAAAGATGCACACTTTCGCCATCTTTACTCTCAGGCATATGGAGCCAGACCTCCTCTGCAGTGAAAGCTAGGATCGGGGCACAGAGTCTGACCAAGGTGTTTAAAACTGTGTAGAGGGTTGTCTGGGTTGAGCGCCGGAGCGGATTATTCTGCCGTAATGTGTAGAGCCGATCTTTGCCAATTTCAAGGTAGAAGCTACTTAGGGTTATCGCGCAAAAATTATGGACGGCATGGTAGATTGCGTGAAATTCATAATCATCATAAGCTTTGCGGACTTTTTGATCAAGTTTTTTGAGTTCATGCAAGATGTAACGATCGATTTCCGAGAGTTCGTTGAAGGTGACTGTGTCAGTAGTGGGGTTAAAGTCGTTTAAGTTTCCTAAAAGAAAACGGAACGTATTACGAATTCTGCGATAGGCTTCCACTAGGCGCGAGAGAATCTCATCTGAGATTCTGATGTCATCTCGATAATCTTGAGCCGCGACCCAAAGTCTTAAAACCTCAGCTCCATAACGCTTGATTACTTTTTCCGGAGCGACAACGTTGCCGGATGATTTTGACATCTTTTTGCCCTTACCATCAACGACAAAACCGTGGGTAAGCACAGCTTTGTAGGGGGCTCTGCCGGTGATGCCGACCGCGGCTAAAAGTGAGCTGTGGAACCAGCCACGATGTTGATCGCTGCCTTCAAGGTAGAGGTCAGCCGGAATGCCGCCTAAGTAATCACGGTTTTGTAAGACCGCAGCAAAGCTGACTCCACAATCGAACCAAACATCAAGGATATCACCCTCTTTGGTGAACTCTGACGCACCACAGGAGTCGCAGGTGAAGTTTTCCGGGAGGAAATATGCGGCCTCATGTTCAAACCAGATATCGGCACCATGTTCTGTGAAGAGATCAGCTATCTTAAGCATTATCTTCTCATCAGCAACCACATGTCCGCACTTGTCGCAGTTGAAGACCGTGATCGGTACTCCCCAGATTCGCTGGCGCGAGACACACCAGTCGGGCCGATTTTCGATCATCCCGTAGATTCGTTCACGTCCCCAGGAGGGTATCCATTTAACCTTGTTGATCTCTGCCAGAGTTTTCTGGCGCAGGCTCTTTTTCTCCATTGAGATAAACCACTGCTCGGTGGATCTAAAAATGATTGGTTTCTTGCAACGCCAGCAGTGCGGATAGGAGTGACTGAAAGCTTTTTCCGCCACCAGGTTGCCGAGCTCTTTTAGCTTCTCAATGACATTGGGATTGGCTTTGAAGACAAATTGGCCCGCAAAAAACTCAACATCATCAGTAAAGCAGCCGCGATCATCAACCGGGGCATAAACTTCAAGGTTGTAGCGTAGGCCCACCTCATAATCATCCTGACCATGTCCCGGGGCGGTATGAACACAACCGGTACCGGCCTCAAGTGTGACATGGTTACCCATAATGACTAGAGATTTACGGTCATAGAGAGGGTGCTGGCAGAGTAAATTTTCCAGATCTAAAGCCTGGATTGAACCTAAAACCTCAACCTCTTTTAGCTCTGCTTCGGTAACGAAACTTTCCTGAAGGCCAGTCGCAACGATCAAAACTCCAGCCTCAGTTTTTAAGGCAACATAATCTAAGTCGGGGTTGAGACAGACCGCTAAGTTAGCAGGAATTGTCCATGGGGTAGTCGTCCAGATCACCAGTGAAGTTTCGCTTCCGGCAAGAAAAGGGTATTTTTCGTCCAGATCATCAGTGAAGCGGAATTTAACATAGATCGAGGGAGAACTCTCATCCTCATATTCAACTTCTGCTTCCGCCAGAGCGGTGGAGCAGGGGGCGCACCAGTAGATTGGTTTTTTACTCTTGACCAGGGATCCATCCGCGACAAAATGGCTTAAAGCGCGGACAATTTCGCCTTCGTAGGGGTAGTTCATGGTCAGGTAGGGACGTTCCCATTCACCAAAGACTCCGAAACGTTTAAATTCATCACGTTGAATTGCGACAAACTTTTCAGCATAACGGCGACAGGCCTGGCGCACTTCGGCCGGTGACATGCTAGCCTTTTTCTTGCCCAGATCTTTGTCTACCTGATGTTCAATCGGAAGGCCGTGGCAGTCCCATCCCGGTACATAGTGACAGCGATGCCCAGTCATGCTTTTGGACTTGATAATGATATCTTTTAAGATTTTGTTGAGTGCATGGCCAATGTGGAGGTGACCATTAGCATAGGGCGGTCCATCATGGAGGACAAAGGTGGGCTGATCCCGATGGCGTTCTAAAATCTGCTCATAGATTTTTTCGTCGGCCCAGCGCTTGATGGTGTCGGGTTCGCGTTGGGGCAGGCTGCCTCGCATCGGGAACTTGGTTTGCGGCAGATTCAGAGTATCTTTGTATTCCATCTTATAAAACTCCCGGCAGCCATAAAAAGTTCCAATTTTTCATGACGGCCTTTTGCAAAAAAAAGAGCTGCTTGCCATTAGGCAAGCAGCTCTTTTTAAGATTAATGGCGGGAGCGACGAGACTCGAACTCGCGGTCTCCGGCGTGACAGGCCGGCGTTATAACCAACTTAACTACGCCCCCAAATATAGCAATAGGCGGAACAGGGCTTGAACCTGTGACCCTCGGCTTGTAAGGCCGATGCTCTCCCAACTGAGCTACCCGCCCGCAAAGCACTTAATTCTTAATTCAAGCTATCTTTTAAAGCTTTACCAGGCTTGAATTTGGGTACGTTACTGGCTGCAATTTCAATGCTGTCTCCAGTTCTTGGATTGCGCCCGGTACGAGCCGGACGAGCAACTGCATAGAAAGTACCAAAACCAACCATAGCAACTTTTTCACCCTTGCCAAGTTCATCTTTGACAACCTCAGTAAATGCTTTCAAAACCTTTTCTGAGTCAGCTTTTGTTGCTCCAGATTTTTCCGAAATAGCATCAATCATTTCGCCCTTCGTCATAATAACTTCTCCCTCAGTGTCATTGGCTAAAAGTAAGCGACCTTATAGCAAAGCCAGCCAGCCTAGTCAAGGCAAAAAAGCTAACTTTAGGCTGATTCTACCTTATTTTTATGATTATCTTCATTTTCATATAAATACAGTGGTTGTGCACCGTTAATAATGACATCATCTTCAACCACACATTTAACCGCACCACTACCAGGTAGGTCGAACATGATGGAGTTCATAACAGACTCTAATATTGAGCGCAAGCCTCGAGCCCCGGTTTTCTGCTCTACTGCCAACTGCGCCACTTTTTCCAAAGCAGTAGCACTAAAATCAAGCTCCACTTGATCCATTTGGAAGAGTTTGTGGTACTGTTTGACTAGGGCATTACGTGGTTCTGTGAGAATTTTGACCAAGGCTTCCTGATCGAGTTCACTGAGACATGCAATTACCGGCATGCGACCGATAAACTCGGGGATTAAACCAAATTTCAAGAGGTCAGACGGGGTTACTTTATGGGCCGGATCACTGCCCGTTAAACTTTTGCTCTCAATCTGGGTTTGAAAACCCAGGGTGTTGCCACGCATCCGGCGCTGGATGATATCGTCCAGCCCGTTAAAAGCCCCACCGCAGATGAAGAGGATATCACGGGTGTCGAGTTTGATAAACTCCTGTTGCGGATGTTTACGACCACCTTTTGGTGGGACATTAGCAATTGTTCCCTCAAGGATTTTCAGAAGCGCCTGTTGGACCCCTTCGCCGGAGACATCCCGGGTGATCGAGGGGCTGTCTCCTTTACGTGCAACCTTGTCAATCTCATCGATATAGATGATTCCACGTGAGGCCTGTTCGACATCGTAATCAGCCGCCTGGAGTAATGAAACGAGAATATTTTCGACGTCTTCACCGACATAGCCAGCTTCAGTCAGATTGGTGGCATCGACAATTGTGAAAGGAACCTGTAAAACCCGAGCTAAAGTCTGGGCTAATAAGGTTTTTCCGCTACCCGTGGGACCGGTCAAAAGAATATTACTTTTTTGAATTTCAACCCCGTCATCAGAGTTTTCAAGTTCACGTGAGGCGATACGTTTATAGTGGTTGTAGACGGCTACGGCAAGCTTGCGCTTGGCTTCATCCTGGCCAATTATATATTCGTCAAGCTTCTCTTTAATCTGCCGCGGTGGTACCAGAGTATCCTGCAGGTCAGCTAAAGTGTCATGCTCATTTTCGCCATCAATAATATCATTGCAAAGATCAACGCACTCATTGCAGATAAAGACTGAAGGGCCGGCAATCAGTTTTTTGACACTGTTTTGATCCTTGCCGCAGAAGGAGCAGCGCATCATTATATCCTGATCTTTTTTTCGAGCCATACCCTTTATTTCTCCCCGGCAATTTCGCGTTTCGTGATTACTTCATCAATCACTCCATATTCAACTGCTTGCTCACTTGACATGAAGAAATCGCGGTCTGTATCCTGTTGCAGGCGCTCTAACTCCTGTCCGGTATGGTGTTGCAAAATCGTGTTCAGATCCTGTTTTAGACGTAGAATCTCCCGCGCATGAATATCGATATCTGAGGCTTGGCCGGAGAACCCTCCCATCGGCTGATGGAGCAAAATTCTTGAGTGGGGCAGGGAGTAACGTTTGCCCTTGGTTCCGGCCGCCAAAAGCAGTGCACCCATGCTCGCTGCCTGGCCGACACAGATCGTTGTGATGTCGGGCTTGACAAATTGCATGGTATCATAGATTGCCATCCCGGCAGTAACAGAGCCGCCGGGTGAATTGACATAGATGTTTATATCTTTATCCGGGTCGTCAGCTTCTAAAAAAAGCAACTGAGCGATTACTGCATTAGCAATATTATCATCAATCGGTGTCCCTAAAAAAACAATCCGGTCACGTAGCAGGCGCGAATAGATGTCATAGGCGCGTTCGCCCCCGGGACTTTGCTCTACCACCATCGGCAGAAAATTCATATTAAATACCTCTAAATAGTAATTCGGCTGTAAAATATTCGACTTTTTGGTTGATTACTCAGCACTTTCGCCTTGTTTCTCTTCATCAGCTGTTTTTTCGGTCTCCTGGTATGAGACTTTCTCGAGAAGCTGGTTGATGGTTTTTTCCATAACAACTTCTCGTTGCAGCATGCCGGTTAATTCACCTTCACGACCTTTGAATTGTTCAAAAACTTCCTGAGCATTACCGCCAGAGCTTTGAATAAATTTTTGAAAACGCTCGCCAACTTCATCGGGCGTACTTTCAACCTTCTCAAGTTCAGCAAGTTTTTCAAGAATTAAGGTGTTCTTGACGGTTTCGGCCGCTTCAGACTCAATCTTTTCGCGGTGGTCGTTGATCAGTTCTGCAGCTCTTTCTGGCGGGATCCCCTGTGAGGTGAAACGTGAGGTGGCTGATGCGAGGGCCCGCTCTTTCTCCTCTTTTAACATGCACTCCGGCAACTCAAATTCAGCCCGTTTGCGCAGAGCCACAAGGAGCTCCGAGGTGTTCTGGTTTCGAACCAAATCCTGCTTTGATGAGGTGATATATTCGGACATCTTTTCGCGTAAGGCCTCAACGGTTTCCATCTCACCACCGGAAACCTGGACCGCCAAGTCGTCATTTAATTCAGGAACATCTTTTTCCTTAATCGACTTGACTGTTACCGTGAAAACGGTTTTTTTGCCCGCCAGTTCTTCCTTGTGGTAATCTTCCGGAAATACTGTTTCCAGGTCGTAACTCTGATTAAGTTCTAATCCGGACAGTTGACGTTCAAGGTCGGGGATGAACTGGCCGCTGCCGACCTCTATCGAGAAACCTTCGGCACTTCCGCCCTCAAACTCATCTCCATCAAGGCGTCCAACAAAGTCAATCTCTAAGGTATCACCCTCTTGAGTCGGTCTTTCATCGATAGTTTTAAACTGGGCCATGCTCTGGCACAATTTTTCTATTTCCGCATCAATTTCGCTCTCTTCAATTTCAGTCGAGCGTTTCTCAAGCACGATGTCATCATATGCAGCAATTGTGATCTCAGGTAAAACCTCAACGGTTGCAGTAAAGGTGAGAGTCGTGTCATCATCGGGGAATGAGACATTTTCAATCTCGGGGGCGGCTATTGGTGAGATACTATTTTCATCCAGAGCTTCACTGTAGGCTTCTTGTACCAGACTTTCCATGACCTCCATCCGGGCCTGTTCACGGTAGAGTCTTTGGACCAGATTCAGCGGAGCTTTGCCGGGACGGAAACCCTTGATTTTTGCTTTTTTCTGAAAACGTTTGTACGCTTTGCTCAGGCTTTTCTCGATCTGTTCGGCCCCAAGCTCACAAGATAGCTCTTTTTTGACAGTACTGATATCTTTAACTGTAGCACTCATAAAATTAACCTCTGCTGAAAACTCCGGTCAGGATGATCCAGTTACTTCTTCTAAATAGTTTGATTTCTTTTAGGTTGCCTTGAAAATTATAATTTTTAAGGCAACCTTCATAATATTAGATCTGCTGTAATAGAGAGATGGTGCGAGAGGGGGGACTCGAACCCCCACAGCTACTAACCGCTAGATCCTAAGTCTAGTGCGTCTACCAATTTCGCCACTCTCGCAAATAAGTCTCTTTTTTTCATCACTGTTCAGATTTTCCGATTAAGCAGAAAACTACTGGCCCATAGTCAAAAAGATTCCCGCAGCAACTACAGTACCGATGACCCCTGCAACATTGGGGCCCATGGCATGCATCAGGAGGAAGTTCTGTGGATCTTCATCAGTCCCCATCTTCTGTACGACTCGAGCCGCCATCGGGACCGCCGAAACTCCGGCTGCACCAATCATCGGATTGATCTTCTCTTTGGAGAGTAGATTCATCAGTTTTGCCAGCAAAAGTCCACCAACCGTACTGAAAGAGAACGCAACCAGACCCATACCGAAAACCATCAAGGCTTTGGGGTTCAAGAAGGCTTCTGCGCTCATGGTGCCACCGACGGCAATACCGAGAAAGATGGTGACAATATTCATCAACTCATTTTGGGCAGCGCCACTCAAGCGATCAACTACGCCGGACTCACGAAAGAAGTTCCCGAGCATAAACATTGCCATTAATGCAGCTGATGCCGGGACAAAGAGGCAAACTAGGCCACATGTGACCAGCGGGAAGATAATCTTCTGTCTTTTTGAAACCGGGCGGAGCTGTTTCATGCGAATCAGGCGCTCTTTTTTGGTTGTCAGCGCCCGGATGATTGGTGGTTGAATTACCGGAACCAAAGCCATGTAGGAGTAGGCTGCAACTGCGGTTGCCCCCAGTAGGTGCGGTGCCAAGGCCACGGTGGTAAAAATTGTTGTCGGGCCATCTGCACCACCAATAATCCCAATCGAACAGGCTTCTGGAATAGTAAATCCCAGGCCGAGAGCAAAAAAGAACGCTATGTAGACTCCAAATTGCGCCGCCGCTCCCAGCAACAGGGTTTTTGGATTGGCAATAACCGGTCCGAAATCGGTCATAGCGCCTAAACCGAGAAAGATAATTGGTGGAATCAACTCCCACTCTAAGCCATAGTGATAGAAAATGTGGAGAATGTTGTGACCCTCCATAAGATTAGTCAATGGCAGGTTGACAATGAAAACCCCGAAGCCAATCGGGACCAACAGCAGCGGTTCATAGCCTTTGCGGATAGCCAAAAACATCAAAGTGAAGGCGATTGCCCACATGATCAGGTTACCTACAGTTATATGGTAGATACCCATGGAATTAACAAACTCAAACAACGCATCCGTCATAACAAACTCCATAAAAACAGGGAAAGAGAAAATCTAAATAGCTACTTTTTTTTCGGGTTAGGAGTAAATTTTTCGATCAAAACCCTCGTGACTACGACTGTGAGGGAGAGCGCCCCCAGGACAAAAAATACTGACGTAAAACCGAAAGTAAAGATTTTCATCGCCTCAGACCATACATCCATAGTAAAACCTCTTAACCAAGTACTAGATTAACGATAAATCTTGTTTTTCACTGTAACCGAATGCATCTATTACCATCAATCCCAATCTTAAACGAGAGGGAAGAGAGGCCTTTTACATCATTTGTCGTGTAAAAATCAACCAAAATTCGCCACTAGGGTTCAATCTAGTGCAAAAATTAACCTTGAAAACTACCTTATGAGTGCAGATGGTCGGTGCAGATTGCAATATATGGGCAGGGCTTTTATGTTTGCGTTCAGAGTGCAGGTTTAGAGTCTTTACGTGTCATTAGTTATGGGTGTAAAATAAGCGAATGGAATGGTGATCATTAGGGTACTTAACTTTCTGAGTTGATTTGATAGCAATTTGCCTTAATCTCAGAAAACTTAGAGGTTACAGAGGGAAATGTTCTTTCACCTGTGACCTCTATTGGCGATTTACGGTCCCATTGACTATTTGAAAAGGGAGTGACTAATTCTTTGCTGACCACCTTGATGTCAATGCATTCACTAACTCAGAAAACTGAGTTAGTGAATGCATCCTCGTGTTACCCTATCGCTTCCGGCCCGGTATCGCCGGTGCGAATTCGATAGCACTCATCCAGGGTTATTACAAAAATCTTGCCGTCGCCGATTTCTCCAGTGTGAGCCCCGTCAGCAATTGCGGTGATCGTCTTTTCCAAGTATTCGTCATTAACAGCTATCTCAAGACGGACTTTTTTCAGCAGGTTAACTTCAATCTCGGCGCCGCGATAGGTTTCGGTAAAACCCATCTGTTGACCACATCCTAATGAGTTGGTGACTGACATTTTGGTGATATCAGCTTCAGTCAGAGACTGTTTAACTGCATTTAATTTGTGTGGCTGAATATAGGCAATGATTAATTTCATGATTTGCTCCTTATATATTTTTTGTTGTGATACTCTATATTATTGGCTGATAAAGATCTGAAATCCGTTGTAAGCCTCCATTCCATGCTCACTTATATCAAGGCCCTTTTGTTCCTCTTCCGCAGTCACGCGAACTTCCATTACCATCTTCAAACCACCAAAAATTAAAGCGGTTGCGGTGCTACAGAAAATTCCGATGGCTATGATACCGATTAGTTGGGTGAAGAGACTGTGCTCGGTTGAAAAAATGCCTACGGCCAAGGTTCCCCACACCCCGCAAACCAAGTGTACCGAAAGTGCCCCTACCGGGTCATCAATTTTTATCCGGTCAAAGCAGAGCACAGCCACTACCACCAAGATGCCAGCAATAAAGCCGATAATAATTGCACTTGTCACTGAAACGACATCGGCACCAGCGGTAATTCCAACCAACCCCGCCAGACAGCCGTTAAGAACCATCGAGAGATCCGGTTTTTTCTGGATAACCCAGGAGGT
>DAOWHJ010000010.1 GCA_030641485.1 Pseudomonadota bacterium | reverse complement strand
TCTTGTGCGTGAAATTGAATTTTTAGCTCCCTTAAATGCCGCTATCCTTTCGGAGCGCCGGGTTTTTGCACCATACGGGCTTGCCGGAGGCAATCCTGGCGCTCGGGGCGAGAACACCTTTATTCGTGCTGATGGTCGTAAGGTCAATTTAGGTGGTAAAAATGAGATCAAAGCCGTACCCGGTGACCGTCTCTTGATCAAAACCCCAGGTGGTGGTGGCTATGGCAGCGATTCCGCCTAACATAATTATGCAGATATTTGTTAATGAACAGAGTTGTCAGGTTGCGGCTGAAACTCGACTCTATGAGCTTCGAGACTCTGAAAATCAGCAGGCTGACTTGTTAATAGTTAACGGTTACCCAGTCAGTGCCGATCAACCGCTTTATGATGGTGATCGGGTGGTCTTGATTGTCCGGGGTGCGGTACCGACATCTGATGATCTGGAGGCTCTGTTGATGGCCCGGCATACACCGGGGGTACACGAGAAAATTAAAGGGAGTTGTGTTGGGATTGCCGGAGCCGGAGGCTTGGGTTCGCAGGTTGCGGTTGCTCTGGCCCGAATTGGTGTCGGCCGGTTGATAGTTGCCGATTTTGACCTGGTTGAGCCTTCCAACTTAAATCGTCAGCACTATTTTATTGATCAGATTGGTTTACCTAAGGTCGTAGCACTCAAAGAAAATATTAAACGAATTAATCCCGCGATCAAGTTTACCGCACTTGCGCTGAAGATCACCCCGGCTAATTTTAAAGCCAGTTTTTCTGGGGTTGATGTAATGGTTGAGGCCTTTGACGATGCCGAGCAAAAAGCACTTTTAATTAGTCATTTTTTACGCACATTTTCGCAAGTTCCGTTAGTCGCAGGCTCTGGTATGGCCGGTTTTTCCCCATCTAACGCCATAGTGACCCGCAGAGTAGCTAAAAATCTTTATCTTTGTGGAGACGGAGTGACCGAGGCCCGGCCAGGTCAAGGCTTAATGGCCCCTCGGGTTGGCATTGTCGCACACCACCAGGCCAACGCAGTTTTGCGATTGTTGCTTGGTGAAGAGCCTGAATAAGGGATAGAGTATGAAATTGAGTCTTAATGGTCAGGAGCGGGAGTTTACTGTGCCGCTTAATGTTGAACAACTCCTTGAGCAATTGGAGCTCAATCGGAACCAAGTCGTAGTTGAATTAAATAGCGATATTTTGACTGCCGAAAATTATGTTGATACTCAGCTTAAAGATGGTGATAAACTTGAATTGATTCAGTTTGTTGGTGGTGGTTGAGATGACGAGGTTAACTTAAGCCGTGTTGAAAATTTCCGAGAATGTTTTGATCCCTGATGATGAGATTGAGCTTTTGGCAATTCGGGCTCAAGGGGCTGGCGGCCAGAACGTCAATAAGGTATCTTCGGCAATTCATCTGCGTTTTGACATAAACGCCTCTTCGCTCCCCGATTTTTATAAGCAACGTCTGTTAAGTCTGAGCGATCGGCGGATCAACAAGGATGGTGTGATCGTGATCAAAGCCCAGCAATTTCGGGTGCAGGAAAAAAACCGGACCGATGCCCTGAGTCGCTTACAGGGATTAATCAAAGGCGCGGCCATCGTCCAAAAAAAAAGACGGCCGACGAGGATCTCCAGAAGTTCTCATAAAAGACGGCTGGACGACAAAACTCGTCGGGGACGAACCAAGACCTTAAGGGCCCCGGTTGCGGAGTGAATTCATGCGTAACTATATGATAATCGCCTTATTAATTGGGTTCATGTTTAATCTGTTCGTATGTTCGGAGGGTCTGGCTATGGATAAGGAGTCTTACAATAAACTTTCAACGGAAGAAGAGAGAATTATTGTTCATAAAGGTACAGAGGCACCTTTTAGTGGGGAATATAACGACTTTTTTGTAAAGGGTTTTTACTACTGCAAACGCTGCAATGCTCAACTTTATAGCTCAGACGACAAGTTTGCATCTAGTTGTGGATGGCCAAGCTTCGATGATGAAATCAAAGGAGCTGTTAAAGGACAACCGGATATTGATGGCCGAAGAACCGAGATGTTGTGTTCAAATTGCGGCGCCCATCTGGGCCACGTTTTTATCGGCGAAGGGCTAACCGAGAAGAATACCAGGCATTGTGTCAATTCTCTCTCTTTGATCTTTGTCGCAAAGAAAAAAGTACCCCGTAGAGCAAAAGCCTACTTTGCCGGAGGTTGCTTTTGGGGAGTAGAGCATCTTTTTGAGCATAAAGATGGTGTGCTTTCGGCAGTTTCCGGTTACATGGGAGGTTCCATGGCGAACCCTTCTTATCGGGATGTGACTTATGGCAATACCGGCCACCTAGAGGTGGTAGAGGTGACATATGATCCGACCAAAGTGAATTATGAGGAGTGGGTCAAATTTTTCTTTGAAATTCATGATCCGACTCAAGTTAATGGTCAGGGGCCAGATGTTGGCGAACAATATCTATCCGCCATTTTTTATTTAAATGGTGAGGAAAAAAATATTATTCATAAACTCATAGGCATACTCAAACTTAAAGGGTATGAAATTGTCACAAAGGTAATTCCCGCCGGCGTTTTTTGGCCGGCCGAAGAGTATCACCAGGATTATTACGACAAGAAAAACCAGCAACCATATTGCCATGTGTACAAAAAGAAATTTTAAGGATACTCTGTTTAGAGTGGAGTGGAAGTTTTTATTATTGTAAAGAGATGAAACTATGCGTATTGCAACAGTTCTAAATTTTTTCTCTGGATGTCTGTTTTTAGTTTCACTCGCGTTTGTTTCATCGTCGGCGTTTGTGCTTGCAGCTGAAAAAGAGCAATTATTCACCCTATGTACAGCTCGGCCGGCGTTTCGGACGACGGTGTTGCGTGGCTATACCAGGGCACGTTGGCAGCGGGCTCTGGTTTGTGAAGAGTCGGGTCGTTGTCTTGAGGTTGTTGGAGAACTTGGTGATAAGATTGCCGCTGGAGGGTTGTTCGCCAGGATCGATACAACGTTTATTGACTTGGAGCTTAAAGCGAATCGGGCGGCGCGGGCTCGTTTTGAAAACCAGATTACTTATTGGCAACATGAGGTTGAGCGTTATCGAAGTTTGAGCGGCCAGAAGGCAGTTTCGGAGAAAAAAGTTTTAGATTTAGAGCAATATTTTGACCAGGCTCGACTGGCATTGGTCGAACTAGTGATAAAGGCTGAAATTCTGGAAGAACGGCGGCGGCGTTGCCGGATAATCGCTCCGGAAAATTGGCATATTCTTAATCGTAAGGCTGAACCCGGAGAATGGCTAACAGCGGGTCAAGTGGTCGCTTACGTGGCTGATTACAACACCCTATTGGTGCCGTTTTCATTGACTATGGCCCAATTTGAATGGCTCAGACATGAAAATGAAAAGGGTAAACTCTACCTCCAGGCGGCGACAAATCTGGACCATTTTTCCGAGTCAGTCGAAATTCCGGCGCGTTTGCTCCATATCTCACCGGCGTTTGAAGTTGAAAGTCGCAAAATTTTGGTTGAACTCGAAATAAGTCGAGGGCTTGCCGAAAGTCGGGGCGGGATTGCGCTTGGACTTGCTATTGAGTTGCCGGAACCCGGAGCGGTGGTTGCG
>DAOWHJ010000004.1 GCA_030641485.1 Pseudomonadota bacterium | reverse complement strand
GATAGAGAAGATTCGTAAACGTCTCTTTTTGATTATCATAAGCAATAATTTAAGGGCAAGAAGACCGGTGACAAAGGCTGCTAGGGCACCACAAAGTGAAGCTGTAATTTGATTTTCTGGGATGGCACTAATCTCTTTAAAGTTCAGAAGTGCAGCCCCACTGATTGCCGGAATCGAAAGCAAAAAAGAGAACCTGGCGGCTTTTTCAGGTTCGATTCCACGCATCATCGCAACCGCTATTGTCGATCCTGAGCGTGAGATCCCAGGAATGATGGCCAGTCCCTGAGTTATGCCAATTAAGATAGCATCCCCCAACTTTCCATAACTTTCTGTTTTCCGTACTCTTTGGCACTCCGCCAGCCACAAAAGTCCGGCAGTCACCAACAACATCCCACCAACGACATCAAGACGATCAAAGAGGCTGACAAAAACTTTCTTTCCGGCAAGGCCAATGATTCCAGTAGGTATCGTTGCCAGAATCAACATTAGAAGTAGGTGGCGCTGGTGTTTTGTTTCAGAGTTTTTTATGTAAAGCGATTTAATTAATAAAAGTAGATCGTGACGAAAAAATATTACTACTGCCAACAGAGTCCCGAGGTGGAGGAGTACCTCGAAAACTATCCCGGACTGTTGCCATCCGGGGAGTAAATGCTCAGCTATAACCAGATGTCCTGAACTGCTTACCGGGAGAAATTCTGTGAGACCCTGAATGATTCCCAAAATGACAGCATTGAATATAGACAAGGTTGTGCTCCTGCGAAAAAGAGTGGGGAAGTGAAATGTTGGGCAGCTGGCACCAGTTAACAGGGGGAAAAGGGTTTGTCAAGACTAATGTCATTATTAACTTAACATGATTTGATAATGAAACATAAAACTATATGTAATTTTTTTTATTTAGAGTTTATAATTGATAGTTGGGTTTAAGTTAGTTTTTTATGAATTTTTTTGCTGTTAATTGTTAACAGCCTGAAATTACTCCTAATCAGCACCCGCCAAGCTTTTTTCATTTTTCTTGAATAATCTCCTTGACATTCATAAACCACTGAAATTAAGTAATAAATTTTTTTTCAGTGGTTTTATTGATATTGTATAAATTAATGACGTTAAGTGTTAATTTGACCTTGACATGGAGTTGTCAACAGCTTGTTAACATGGTGGTTGTGTGTAGATTATGTGAATCACTGACTGTCAGGCAATCCTGTATAAAGACGTTATGAAATTACAGATAAATTAAAGTCTAATTTTATTGAGTTAATTTATTCAATTGAATTTGCAGAGGTTTTAAGAAATTAACAGTTGCGATTATAAAATGACAAAAAAATGAACTAGAGGAAGTCAATTATGGCAAAACAATATGAAAGCAAGATTTATGCGGCTCAGACGCCAGCTCGCAAAATTGACTGGGTCCTGTAAGGGGTAGGGAAGATGGTTGTAGTAAAATCGTCAACAAACTGGAGGTTTCCTTAGGTGGCACCCTTTTCCAGCATCTGCTGTTCCAGGGTTTCTTCGAATATCTCAAGAAATGCTGTGACCACCAAGGGGTCAAATTGGGTCGCGGAACCTTCCTTGATTTCCTCGATTGCAATTTTAAGCGGGAGAGGTTTTCGATATGACCTCTCTGAAGTCATCGCATCAAAAGTGTCACACACTGCAATTATTCGAGCCAAAAAGGGAATTTTATCTTTGGCCAACCCTTTTGGGTAGCCACTTCCGTCAAACCATTCGTGATGGAATTCAACTGCGGGTAAAAGGTGCCCGAGGAAATCAAGGGGCTCCAAGATTTTCACCCCTTTGCTCGGATGGGTTTTGATAGTTTCGTACTCAACCTTATTAAGTTTGCCGGGTTTATTAAGGAGCTGTTCTGAGATGCCAATTTTACCAATATCGTGGAGTTGGGCGGCGTAGAGAAGGTTGGCCTGCTCATCTTCACTCAGGCCAAGTTTTTTTGCCATTAAGGTCGAATATTCCGCAACCCTTTTCGAGTGACCCTGCGTGTAACGGTCTTTTGCTTCGATTGCCAGAATAAATGAGCTTACTGTTTGCACAACTTGATTGTGTAGCGCCTGGGTAGCCTCTTCAACTCTGATTTCAAGGGTATTTTGGTAGGCTATTTTATCTTCCTGCAGTTGACGCATCTCCAATGCCCGATTGAGCAAGAGCAGAAGTTCTTTGACTCGAAACGGTTTGGTCATATAGTCGAAGGCTCCGAGCCGCATATGGTCTAAAGCCATGTCAAGTTGCGCAAATCCGGTAAGAATGATAATTGGGATCAGAGGGTAGTTTTTTGCCCCATAGGCAATGACCTGATCACCTGAGACCTTAGGCATTTTGAGATCACAGATCACAACGTCAATGATATCATTATGTTGCTTGATACAGTCCATAGCCTCTTCGCCGTCACATGCGGTCATGTACTCGAAGTCTAAACCTTCTAAAGTTTCAGCTAAGATCTCGCGAATGTCCTTCTCATCGTCAACTATGAGAACCAGTTTCTTATCATTACGCATCGGTTATCTCTTTAGGCTGCAAAGTGACCTTGTAAATTTTAATTAGTGATTGATTATGGTTATTATCTTGTTTATAGTAAAAAAATGTGTAACTGTTCAGCTAATCCGTAAATTCAGTGTACACGCTACTTAATTACTAACTTTCTATTGCTTGTTATGATTTTTGTCAAGTTGTTATCAGGGTTACTGACGGATAAACTAAAATTTTTCTCAACTTAGTCCCTGAAAACTTCAACTCTAGAGGTCTCTAAATGACAAACAGATCTATTTGTAAGGCTGAAAAACTGGCCTTGATAATTAAAAAATTTCAGGGTGAAGGAAAAAAAGTTGTCTTTACCAACGGCTGTTTTGACATCTTGCACCCTGGTCACTCAACCTATTTAACCCAGGCCCGCTCTCTTGGTGATATCTTGGTTGTGGGTGTCAACTCAGATGCTTCTGTAAGGCGTTTGAAGGGAAAAAAAAGGCCAATAATGGCGGAATCAGCCCGTTCTCAGCTGCTGTTGGCTTTGGCTTCAGTCAACTTTGTTACTCTCTTTGATGAAGATGACCCCTATCAATTGATCAAATTGCTTGAGCCTAACATTCTGGTAAAAGGTGGCGATTGGGATACTGGCACGATTGTTGGTCGTGACTTGGTCGAAGCTCGTGGCGGGCTGGTTCAGTCACTACCTTTTATTGACACCTACTCAACCACATCGATTATTGAAGAGATCCTGAATCGTTATAGCCTAAAGTGAAAAGCCCACCATTTTTTTAATATTCAATTATTTGTGGTAAGTTTTATGTCAGCAACCAGATTTATCCTTTTTGATTTAGATAATACTCTTTACCCAAGAAGTTGTGGTCTCTTTGACCATGTTGACAGATTGATTAATCGCTACCTTGAAGAGGTGGTCAAAATCCCGTCAGACAAAGTTGATCTGAAACGTCGTACATATCTTCAGGATCACGGAACCACTTTGAACGGCCTGATGCTTAATCACGATGTCGATCCGCATGACTATCTCAACTTTGTCCACAATGTGCCGTTGGGAGACTATCTTAAGCCGGATAATAAGTTGCAATCAATGCTTGCGGAATTGCCGGAGGATAAGTACATTTTCTCGAACGCATCTAATGAACACTGCCAAAAAGTGCTTGATTTTCTCGGCTTACAAGATAACTTTGCCGCTGTTTATGATATTAATTATTTCAATTTTCGACCCAAACCCGAGATCGAAATTTACCGGGAGCTCTTAGACGACATCGACAGACGACCTGAAGACGGGGTGATGATTGACGATATGGCGGTTAATCTGCAACCTGCTGCAAAGTTAGGCATGGCAACTATTCTCTTTGAGCCCTTACCTCACATTTCGTTGCCGACCGATGGTCGAACTCTTAACTCCCTAATGAAACTTCCACAAATTCTTGATGAAATCAAAACAGAGGTATAACTCAAAAGCCAATTTACTATTTGCAAGATCATTGTTTGCTGTTACGACTTTTCAATTATGATTTCACAGCGGGCAACCGGATTAATTATCTCCAACTCTTTCACCGAGACTAAATCAAGATCCATACCTCTAATAATCCTGCTCAACTCATCTTCATGCAGAGCCCCGCCGACATTCCAGAGCCAGTTGTCGATTTCGTCGGAAAAACCCGGAGGCAGGGGCTCGATTAGAAGGAAATCGTAAATCAGAATAGTACCGTCGCAGGATAGAAGTTCTGTTAAGGTATGAAAAAAATTCATTTTATCATAGACCAAGTTGAAAGAGCCATTCATCAATATAAGGTCAAAAGAGTTCGGTCGGTTCCAGCTTCCGAGTTGTCTTAGGTCTCTGTTGAGTTGATTTAAGTCTGCTTCAATCAGGGTTGTTTTTGCTGCATGAAGGGGAAAGTTATTAAGTCGTTTTCTGCCTTCATTAAGTAGGCCTGAACTTGAGTCGACGCCAACGATAAGTTCACATTCTGGTAGTATCTGGGCACAAAAAAGAGCGTCAAGTGCAGTCCCGCAGCCTAAGTCAAAAATGGTTTTAGGAGCGAGTTCAGTTATTCTTGTTAGAGGATTAGCAAGAGGAAAAGTTCGATCAAAACTCTCTGTCGGAAGTCTGTTAAGTAGGGGTGTCGGGTAGCCAAGTTTTTTGAGTAAATCCAATCCGCGTTCAATTGCTACCGGACTTAAGAGGCCGGCTTCACAGCCTGCGACCCGGTTATACATCTGTTGCAGGGTCAGGCTGAGTTTGGCCGCAAAGTCAGCCATTATTACGTTGATTACTCATTTTTTTTAAGGCTGCCATGAAAAAGTAGAGAACTCCGGCACAAACGATGATTATCGGACCGGTGGAAAGGTTTGCACTATAGCTTACTCCTATTCCGCCAATAATTGCGATGACGGAAAAAAGTATCGCCAGCAACATCATGCCGGAAAGCGTGCGGGTATAAAGGGAGGCAGTCGCCGCGGGTAGGGTCAGCATGGCAATAACCATGACGATGCCGACAATCCTGATCAGAAGGACAACACTTACTGCAGTTAATCCCAGTAATAGTTGGTAAAACAGATCAACTTTAAGACCGCGCAAGCGAGCAAACTCCTCATCAAAACAGATGGCCATAAGTTTATGGTAAAAGCGCAGAACAAAGAGAACGATGACAATATCAAGGGCAACTATGAGTATTAAATCTCGGCTTGAGACTAAGAGAATATCACCGAAAAGGTAACTTGTGATATCAAAATATCCCGGGGTGAGATCCATAAAGATAACCCCTAAAGCCATACCGATTGCCCAGGTTGCACCAATCATAATCTCTTCGCGTTTTTTTTCTGCACCGTGACCAAAGTGACCAACAATAAAAGCAGATATCAAGGCTGCCAGTAAAGCCCCATACAGAGGGTCGAGCCATTCAAGTTGGAAAATTGTTTTTAGCCATAAAACCCCACCGATACCACCCAAAACTGAGTGCGAAACCGCCCCAGCAAGATAGCTGATTCTACGACTTATAACGTAAGTTCCGATAATCCCAAAGGCTATACTGGCAAAGAGCCCGACCAGCAGGGCATGTCGGAGAAATAAATTATTGGGATCTGTAAGGGCGTTGAGAAAAATCATATTCGATATATTATTAATTTTACTGATTGTTTGAAAATGGGTCGTGATGGCTGTGGCCAGTGTGATCACAACGGTGATCATGGCGAACCAAATTGAAATCACCACCATAGATCTCTTTAATTATGGTGCCGTTTATCTGGCTGGTCGGGTGGATGATGACCTGACGATTGACACAGATTACACTTTTAACCACCTGCGAAACAAAGCCTAAGTCATGTGATACGAGAAGAATTGTCATATGTTGGTTAAGTTTAGTCAGGGTCTCATAGAGATTCTCTTCACTACGCGGGTCGATGTTGGAGGTCGGTTCATCAAGGAGTAGCAGTTCGGGCTCACTACAAAGTGCCCGGGCGATAAGGACCCGTTGGCGCTGACCACCGGAGAGCTCGTTGAATGATTTTCGTGAAAGATCTCCCAATCCAACCTCGGCCAGAGAATCCTGGGCTGTGATCTTTACTTGGCTCGGAAAGCCACCAAAGAACCCTCTGTCGCACCTCTCTATCTGGCCCATAAGGACCACATCAAGTACTGAAATGGGGAATTGCGGATCAAGTTGAGCGTGTTGTGGCATATAGCCGATTCTTTGGCGCGCCTTTTCTGGTGGCAAGCCGAAAACCTCAACATTACCACTGTTCGGTTGCAGAAGACCTAAGATTAGTTTTAGCAGGGTAGTCTTACCCCCACCATTCGGACCAACAATGCTGGCTAATTCACCTTTTCTGATCTCAAGATTAACACTCTCCAGCACAACATTATTATGGTATGAGAAATTGAGATTGTTGATCTTGATTACTGGCAACTCAGAGTCCATTTTATTCAATTTAATGATTTTGTTGAAGTGATATTTTCTCGGATGGCAGCCGCAATTGATTTAAGGTTGTGGCAGTAGTCAGAGCTTAATGGATCTATTCTGATCACCGCACAACCTAAGACCTGAGCAACCTTATTTGCGCTCTGCTGGTCAAATTGAGGCTGGACGAACAGAGCTGAAACATTTTCTGCCCGGGCCTCCTTTATGATATTTGCTAACGCTTGGGCCTTTGGTTTTTTTCCGGCGATTTCAATCGCTCTTTGCTGCAAGCCGAAAGCTCTGGCAAAATACCCGAAAGCGGGGTGATAGACAAAAATTTTACTACCGACATAGGGGGCAAAAGCGCTTCTTAACTCTTTATCTAAAGCTTTAAGTTTTATTTTTAGTAAGTTGAAATTATTTCTATATATACTTCTGCCATCTGGGTCGATACGGGTCAATGCAAGGTGAATTGTGGTTGCCTGCTGCAATGCAAGTCTAGGGTCAAGCCAGGAATGGGGGTCAAGGCCATCGTGATGGTGATGATGACTGTGGTCTTCATGAACTTCAGCATAGGAACCACCCTGCATCGGTTGCAACTTAATCCCGGTCTGAACGTCAACAATTTCAGGGGAGTGCGGAAAAGATTTAAGTTTGCCTAAAAGGGCGGTCTCGAAAGGAAGTCCAGCTTTGAAATAGAGACGCGACTGACTTAAAAGCTGAACCTGCTGTGGAGTTGGAGCATAGGTTGCTGGGCTTTTGCCTGGTGCTAGCGCAAGCTTAACCAAAACCCGTTCAGCACCGATCTTTTGACAAAAATCAAGGTGCGCTCCGACACTGACAAATATCGAAATCGGCAGCTTTACTGGCGCACCAACAGTCTTTGCTGCAACCACCTCGTGCGCAGACAGGTGAGCAAATGTCAGGGGAAATATGAGTAAAAATAGAATTTTTTTTATCATAACAGGCACTCGTTTCCTTAAATCTTATGAACACTTCTTTGTTCAAGATGATGTAGCACAAACTCTATAATCGGTAAACTCTTTAGTTACAATTTCTTGACACTGTCACAAGCAGCAACTATACCCTAATGAGTTGATGTTGTAAGATTTATGGTGACCACTATTAGGAGTTACTATTTCACTGACCCAGAAACTGTCAGATCTACCTGACGGACAGCTCTTAATCAAGGAGAATAAAATGTTGCGTAAATTGATTTGCAACCTAACTTTGCTGGCTTTGTTGTTAACCTTTTTTGGGGTTGGGACAACTCTTACTCTAGCGGCCGCTATAACTTCGACTGTGACCTGCACTATAGAAGATCAAACAGGTGTCGCTGTAACTATCTACAATAATAATTTGGCTCTAATCAAAGACCATCGCCAACTCCAACTGAATTCTGGCATTGTGAAACTAGATTTTCGTGGAGTGAGTGCTAAGATGCGACCTGAGACCGCGCTGTTCACAGCTGCTGGCCTCTCGGTTGTTGAACAGAATTTTGAATTTGATCTTCTTACCCCGAGCTCCCTGTTGCAAAAATATGTTGGCCAAGAGGTTGAGGTGATCAGACAACACCCGACAACCGGAGTTGAGAGCCGTGAAAAAGCCACGGTTCTAAGTGCCAACAACGGGGTCGTCCTTAAATTTGACGATCATATCGAAAGTGGGGTTCCTGGACGGCTCTCATTCGCTAATCTTCCGGAAAACTTACGTGACAAACCAACCCTGTCTATGGTCTTGGAGAGTGCCGATAGAGGCACTAAAGATATTGAGTTAAGTTACCTTAGTTCAGGTTTGCATTGGCAGGCTGATTATGTGGCTGAACTGAATTCAACTGATGATGCAATCAATTTAAGTGGTTGGGTTACTTTAACCAATACTAGCGGAGCCACATATCGGAATGCCAAACTGCAGTTAGTTGCCGGAGATGTTCATCAAGCTCCGGTGGAACGTGAATTTGCTGACAATTCCAGACGGCAAATGAAGGTGAAGTCGATGTCTGTTGCAACTCCCCAGATGGCCAAAGAGAGGATGTTTGAGTATCATCTTTACACCCTGGATCGACCGACAACAATTGCTGACAAGCAGAGCAAGCAAGTTGCCCTGCTTCAAGCGGCTCAGGTTCCCTGTAAAAAAGAGTTCATACTTAAAGGCAGCTCTTATTACTACCGCCAGGCCCATGGTGAAATCGACAGAAAATTAAAAGTGGGAGTTTTTGTTGAGATCGAAAACCGGAAGCAAAACCACCTCGGCATGCCGTTGCCGAAAGGGGTGGTTCGGGTATACAAAGAGGATACGAGCGGAGCGCTTCAATTCGTTGGTGAAGATCGGATTGACCATACCCCTGAAAATGAAATCGTACGCTTGAAACTGGGTGATGCCTTCGATTTGACCGGCACAAAAAAACAGTCCAACTTCCAAAAAATCGGTGGTGATGGTCGCTATAATTACATCTATGAAACAGCTTTTGAAATAAAATTGAAAAATGCTAAGACTGAGCCGGTGACCATTAAGGTGGTAGAGCCGATTCCGGGTGACTGGGAGATGTTAGAGGAATCTCACAAGCACAAAAAAGAGAGTAGTTCAGTAAGCTCCTGGGAGATTTTGGTCCCGGCCGCAGGTGAGGCTGTACTTAACTACAAAGTCAGAGTAAAATTTTAGTGTTATAATCATTATGCAAATATTAATTATAGAACCTTTCAATGGTGGCTCACATGCGGCTTGGGCTCAGGGATATCAGCGCCACTCTTCTCATAATATTGAAATCTTAGGGTTGCCTGGGAGAAATTGGAAATGGCGCATGCAGGGGGCAGCAATCACTTTGGCCCGGTGTTATCGGGCACTTGTAAACGAGGGAAAGCGTTACGACCTGATTATAGCTTCTGATATGCTTGACCTTGCGACCTTTATCGGCTTGATTCGCAGTGATCGAATTCCACCAATAGCCCTGTATTTCCATGAGAACCAAGTAACATACCCACTTTCCCTGAATGAAAAGTCTAAACCCTCAGGTCGTGATCGTCATTTTGGTCTGATTAACTTTACCAGTGCTTTAGTGGCTGACATCTGTTTTTTTAATTCCAACTTTCATCGCCAAAATTTCCTTACGGCCCTACCACCATTCTTGCAACGTTTTCCCGACTATCAGGAGCTTGACGAGGTTTCTGGAATTGAAAAAAAATCGGAGGTTCTTTATTTAGGGCTCGATCTGGAACGTTTACGAGTATCCAAGCCTGCACCCGAATCTTCAACCCTTTCGATTTCGCCTGCCGAAAAATCATCTCGACCACCACTAATCCTCTGGAACCACCGTTGGGAATACGATAAAAATCCGGCAGAATTCTTCAATTTATTACAGGACCTGATTGTGGACAATGTTGATTTTGAGGTTGCTATACTAGGAGAGCACGTCAATCCGCCACCGGTGCTTTTTTGTGAGAACCAAGCAATTTTAGGGTCACGTCTTATCCATTTCGGTTTTGCTGAAAATTTTGCCGACTATGCTACCTGGCTCTGGCGAGCTGACTTGTTACCGGTCACATCGCATCACGATTTTTTTGGCATTAGCGTCGTTGAGGCCATTTACTGCAACTGTTACCCCCTGTTACCCTCCCGATTGGCCTATCCCGAGCACTTTCCTGACAACTCTAAAGCAGGGTTTTTCTATTCAGACTATAGCGATTTACTGAAAAAAGTTAAACATCAGCTTGAACATATAACCGAAACGCGTAAAGTACGCCCGGGTCTGCAGATCTGGAATTATGACTGGTCGAAAATGGCCCCTGAATATGATGCCCGGATGAGTACCATCTAGGGAACCTCTCAAGTTTTTTCCCTTTTCGACGAAAAGCAATTTATAGCTAGAAAATGGTAAAAGAGGTAAAATTCATAATAAGGAGGGCTTGAAAAATGAGAGAAGAAACTTGCATTATGGAAATCAGATTTATGATCGACCGTTATGGTGAAAAATTTATCTTAAATCGGCTTGCTGAAGTTGTTGGCCAGCAGAAGATTGAGAAAGCTAAAACTGATTTTTTTCTGAAACAGGCCCTCTTAACCCGGACTGCCCCGGAATTGGTTATGTAATGCGGAAAAACAACTAGAATGCAGTCTGAAAACGACAAATCGGGCCGAGTTCGGCGCTTGCAGGCTGCGGCTCTGAAATATGATCAGAGTCGTCATGAGGCTCCAGTGGTGGTGGCTAAGGGGTCGAGTTCTGTTGCGGAGAAGATTATTGCGCTTGCCAAAAAGCATGATATCCCCCTGCAGCGTGATCCTGAACTGCTGCAAATCCTCATGAAACTTGAAATTAATCAGGAAGTTCCAGAGAATGTTTTTCATGCAGTTGCAGAGATTTTGGCAATGGTTTATAAAGCCAACTCGGGTGTTGCCGCAGCCAAAAGTGCTCATGAAAACCACTGAGCGTATCTTGGACGAGAAAAAATCGCTAAAGTTTCTTCGAATTCTGTCGAGGTAGTAGGTTATCATGACTGATCTGTTTGCACCAATTACCGCTGATTCATTCTTTATTAACGTTGCCCAGCAGCAGGCGTCACTGCAGGAGATGGCAGGAAATGCCTTGAATGCCGGGATTAACGCCTATCAGAAGGGCGATTATGAACAGGCAATTATTCAGTTTCGCAGTGCCATTGGTTTTGCTCCACAGGCAGCAAATGCGGTTGATACTGGCAACTATGTCGCCAGCTCATACCTTAAATTAGGAGACAATTATAACGCTGCTAAAGCCTATGAAGATGCGATCGCTTTAGATCCGACGCGCTCTGATTCTCGGATCAAACTCGGTAACCTTTACTACTCCGAAGAGCGCTATCAGGAGGCTGAAGCGGAGTACGCTGCCGCCGTAAAAGTTGATCCGCAACCGGCCAATCTCTACTCATTAGGGCAGGCCCAAATTAAAACTGGAAATTTCACTGGTGCTGAAGAGCAGTTTTTACGAATTGAGCGCGCCGCGCCGCACGCAGTCAATGGACCTTATGGTATGGGGCAAAATTACAGTGCTCAGGGTCGATACGATGAAGCTATCGCCAAATTTCAGGATGCAATTGACATCGACAGTGAATTCTACGATGCTTACCTGGAGATGGGCTATACTTATGCCGATATGGGAGAGATGGATAAGGCTCAGGAAGTTTTTGAACTACTCGAAGACCCTAGCCCAGAATTAGCTGATCTTTTAAGTCGACACATGTACAAAGTTGATACGCCAAAATTTTCCTTTGTTCGTGCTGACGGAAGTTTTCCTTACCTGCAACCGGCCCGCACCAAGGTTGCATCTTTTGACGATTACCTGACGACCGCAAATGCTTCAAAAAATTTCAAAATGATTTTCCAGTTTGATAAAGAGATGGATCGAGAATCAGTCGAAGATCGTTTTAACTGGAATATTGCGCGCTCAACTGCGAGTGGGCCGGGTGAGTTTTACAATTTCGGCAACCCGTTACCGGAAACCGAAATCAAACTCCCGTCAGTTCCTGAGTATATCTATTATGATGCCAACCAGTTGACAGCAACTGTCTATTTCAAGGTCACTCAGAACGCCACTGCAGATGGCACCCTGGACCCTTCACATATTGTGTTTAAATTTGCTGGCGAAGACACTTACGGTCAAAAGATGGACCCTGATGCCGATGAGTTCTCAGGGTTCTCTCGGATCGGCTGATATTAGTGATACTCCCCACTTTACAAATATTGTCAATAAAGTTTGAAGTTTATTCCTTTCTCATGTACTAGAGTGGCCTAATGCATCTTAACTAGTCGCTTTGGTTCCGGTTTTTAAATCCCTTGAAAAATCTATTTCAGCGCTTATACAGCGCGCCTTATCTCCTTCTGACAGCAGCTGTCTTTTTCTGGTCGGTCAACAGTATAGTCGGGCGCTTCATGCGCCTTGATGTGCCTCCTATAGCTTTGGCATTTTGGCGTTGGACCGGGGCCTCGATATTGATTGTCTATTTTGCCTGGCCTAAAATGAGAAATGATTGGCCGATCATGCGCAGTCGCCAGAATCTGCCGCTCCTGCTCTTTCTGGCATTGACCGGGGTGGCAATGTTTAACACGTTGCTCTATAGCGGTCTGCACTCGACAATTGCGATTAATGCTTTTCTGATTCAGTCGTTAATGCCGGTTCTGATAATGCTTTTCTCCTTTATGATTTTCCGTGATAAAATTACGGTTTTTCAAGGAGTAGGGGTAGCGCTCTCTTTTGCCGGCGTGGTTCTGGTTATTGCCCGAGGAGATTTCGCGATTCTTCGTGCTTTAGCCTTAAATCGGGGCGATGTGCTGATCCTGATTGCGGCAATCGGCTATGCTCTCTACTCAACCCTGATGCGCCAGCGACCTAAGCTTCACCCTTTAAGTTTTATCAGATTTACCTTTATCAGCGGAACCATTATGCTCCTGCCACTCTATATTTGGGAGAGTTTTACGGTCAAAGCACTCAGTTTTAATGGACCGACTTTATTAACTATTGCCTATGTCGCAATTTTCCCCTCAATCGTCTCCTATTTCTGTTATAATCGTGGGATTGAGTTGATTGGAGCCAATCGAGCCGGTCTCTTTATTCACCTTGCGCCAGTTTTTG
>DAOWHJ010000094.1 GCA_030641485.1 Pseudomonadota bacterium | reverse complement strand
ACACAGGCACCGCACTCAACGCATTTGTCCTGATCGATCACATAAACATCGCCAGCTTCTTTGATTGCATCTTCAGGGCACTCTTCCGCACAAGTTCCACAGGCAACACACTCATCATTGATTACGTACATCATTCCCTCCATTTTAAGGTTCCGTGACACCTGAAATATTCTAACAAAATTCTATTTCTGTCACGAATTCTATTATTTAGTCGCAAAGTAATTAGCGACTTTATAAACTCATTTACGGTCTCGATCGACTAGCAACTTCTAGATCGACATGACCTCTTTCTCTTTGTCAACAATTATAGCATCAACCTGTTTAACAAAATCATCGGTCAACTTCTGAATATCAGTTTGACCGCGTTTATTTTCATCTTCGGTGATATCCTTGTCTTTTTCTAAAGATTTAAGCATTTCCAAGGCATCCCGACGGTTTGAGCGTAACGATATCTTACCAGTTTCACCAATCTTCCTAACAACCTTAACCAACTCCTTACGCCGCTCTTCGGTTGGCCTCGGGATTGCTAGTCGAATTTGCTTACCATCATTACTTGGGTTAATCCCTAAATCAGATTTATTGATCGCCTTTTCAATCGTTGGAATAATTGACTTCTCCCAAGGCTGAATTGAAATCATCCGACTCTCAGGTATCGCTAAAGAAGCAACTTGATTCAATGGCGTCAAAGTGCCAAAATAGTCAATCTTAATACCATCTAAGAGAGAGAGAGAAGCTCGACCGGTTCGCACCCGACCCAATTCACGTGTCAAAGCTTCAATTGCTTTCTGCATACCAGCTTTACATTCGTCAATAACTTCAGTAACCATTTCCTGGCTCATCTCTTACTCCTTAAAAAAATCAATTACTAACTCGCGTTCCAATATCATCACCACAGACCACCCGTCGGATATTGCCGGGTTGGGTCAAGTTAAAAACCTGTATTGGTAGATCGTTGTCCATACAAACTGACACGGCCGCAGCATCCATCACCTTGAGTCCGCGCTGCAAAACATCGAGATAAGTAATGTGTTCAAAACGTTTTGCATCAGGATTCACAACCGGATCACAGTCATAAATACCATCTACTTTTGTTGCTTTAAGAATAATTTCAGCTTGAATCTCCATCGCTCTTAAGGCCGCTGCAGTATCAGTCGTAAAAAACGGGTTACCGGTTCCGGCAACAAAGATAACAATCCGCCCATTCTCCAGATGCCGTACAGCGCGCCGTCGAATATAAGGTTCAGCAACTTCATGCATAGAGATAGCACTCATAACCCTGACTTTGACCCCAAGCCGCTCAATCGCATCCTGCAAAGCCAGACCGTTGATAACTGTCGCCAGCATACCCATATGATCTGCAGTCGAACGATCCATACCTTTTGCTGAAGCCGTAATCCCACGAAAAATATTTCCGCCGCCAATTACGACAGCGGTTTGCAATCCCATTCTATGGATTTCAACGACCTCGGCGGCGAAACCAGCGATAGCATCAGGCTCAATACCATACTCGCCAGACCCCATAAGGGCTTCACCAGAGAGTTTCAACAAAACTCGACTAAATGCCAGTTCGGAACTTTTAATGTCAGCTGTAGATTGTTTCGACAATGCGGATCACCTTCCGTGCGGTTAGAGTGGTTGGCGATAAAGGATCCGAACTTACGGTGGTATAGGAAACAGGTCTCAGAGCTGATTAGTAGAACTTTCATCTCTGATGCCATCATAAAAAGTCGATGGCTAATTGAAAATTCGATATACAAGATGTGTTTGTTTTTTTCAGGCTCGAGACCATACATGTAGTATGTTGAGTGAATGAAAAAATGACACAGCTCTGAAACCTGTAAAAAACTACTTTAGTTGATCAGCAACCTCTTGGGCCAGATCACAACTTCTCTTCTCAAGTCCTTCACCCATTACAAAACGCTCGTAACGGCGAATACTCAGATTCTCACCAATTTTGGTAATCATCTCTTTAGTTAAATCTTCAATAGAGAGATCTGTATCCTTGACAAAAGCCTGCTCCATTAAACAACTCTCTTTGAAAAACTTCTCAATCTTACCATCGATGATCTTATCGACAATCTTCTCCGGCTTACCTGATTCCAATGCCTGAGTACGGAATATCCCTCGCTCAGTTTCGACCACTTCTGCCGGAATATCTTCACGCTTCAAGGCTACCGGTGCAGCTGCTGCGATATGCATCGCAATATCGTTAACAAAATTAATAAAAGCATCAGTCCTGGCAACAAAGTCGGTCTCACAGTTGACCTCAACCATAACTCCGATCCTGCCACCGGCGTGGATATAAGAGGCAACCAAACCTTCAGAGGTAACTCGCCCCCCTTTTTTTGCAGCTGAGGCAAGACCTTTTTCACGTAAAAAGACCAATGCCTCTTCGAGGTTACCATCTTTCTCTTTTAACGCACTTTTACAATCCATAATCCCAGCGCCAGTCTGTCCTCTTAAATCTTTGACCATTGCTGCAGTAATTTGAGCCATTATTTTGTCTCCACCTATTCTAAACCAACACCAAAGTCCCTAATTATTTTGCTAAAAACTAGGGACTTCAGTACAGTAAAATTCAGTAATTAAATCTAAACTAGGGGGCTGTCCGAAAATAGAAATTTTTTCTCAGATTGAGACATTTTTTTGAAAAAAAGCACAGGCATACAACTAGTATTCGGAGCATTATTTTCAAAAAATAACGAAGATCTGGGGAAAAAGAGCATTTTCGGATAGTGTCCTAGGCCTTAGCCTCTTCGACCTTCTCTTCTTCACCAACTCTTTCGACAATCGGCATCTTACCATCGTCGACAACGACCTCAACATCCCCTTCATCTTTCGTCTGCAGCCGCTCTGCCCGCAGAGCCCTACCTTCAACACAGGCTTCCGAGATACTGTTACAGAAGAGTTTAATCGCGCGGATAGCATCGTCATTACCCGGCACTACATAGTCGACGACATCAGGGTCACAGTTTGAATCGACGATCGCAACCACCGGAATACCAAGTTTATTGGCCTCAGCAACCGCAATTGACTCCCGCTTAGTATCAATAACGAAGATACAAGCAGGCGCTTTCTTCATAGTCTTAACTCCGCCCAGGTTCTTCTCAAGTTTTTCGCGCTTCTTCTCAAGTTTAAGAACTTCTTTTTTGGGCAGCAGTTCATAGGTTCCATCAGCTTTCATGGTCTCGAGCTTATGCAGACGATTGATACTCTTCTTAATAGTATCAAAGTTAGTCATCATGCCACCAAGCCAACGGCTGTTAACCCAATGCATCCCAGACTTTACAGCGGCTTCTTTAATGCTCTCCTGAGCTTGCCTCTTAGTGCCGACAAAGAGAATTTCACCACCATCTGCAACTGTGTCGACAATAACCTTGTAGGCCTTCCGGTAGAGTTTTACAGTTTTCTGCAGATCGATAATGTAGATCCCGTTACGTGCCCCAAAAATATACTTTTTCATTTTGGGGTTCCAGCGTTTGGTCTGATGCCCGAAGTGAACACCAGATTCCAACAACTGACGCATTGTTACCATAGCCATGTTTGTTACTCCTTCATAGAAGATGTTGGTTTAACCTCCACCCCCTTCATACCGACACCAACCGGACAACCCGGCACCATGGTCTCTGCAGCTTGACCAAAACATGTTTGACCAAGACAAGGGAGCGTGCGTTTTTGAACGCGGCCTAGTTAGCACATAAGAGCTTAAGATGCAAGAGTAAAAGAGAGAATTTTGCGAGCTTTGGCGACATCACCGGCAATCAGAGAACGCAACTCATCAATCCCGGAGCAGCTCATCTCGGAACGTAAACGTTTAACGAAGACAACCTTTAATTCCTGCCCATAAAGATCTTTATCAAAATCAAGAATATGAACTTCTACGGTTAAGCCGGTATCGGCAAAGGTCGGGTTGTAACCAATATTCATAACCCCCATGAGCCTTTGCCCCTGAGATTCAACCCAAACGGCGTAAACCCCCTCTTTCGGGTAGAGCTCAACCTCGGAAACCAAATTGGCAGTCGGAAAACCGATCCCCCGACCCCGGCCCTTGCCATGCACAACCTTGCCGGTAATTGCACATTCACGCCCTAAAAAACGTGCGGCCCGTTCAATATCACCCTGCATAATAGCTTCACGTATTTTAGTACTGCTAACAAGTTCACCATCAAGCAGAAAAGGAGGAGCGACCGCAACCGTAAAACCATATTTAGTGCCGAGCTCATGCAATTTCGTCAACGTTCCTTCACGATTACGACCGAAAGTGTAGTTCTCACCAACGACAACTACGGCCACCCCAAGATGTTGAACCAATACCTGACTGACAAAATCTTCAGCCTTAAGATCGGCAAACTCGTGGTCAAATGGGGCAATCACCAGGTTATCAATATCACTCGATTCAATAAGTTCAGCTTTTCTCTGATAAGAGGTGATTAAAAAGATCCGCCGCGAGGGAAATAGTAGTTTTAAGGGGTGGGGATGAAAGGTTAAGACCGCACTTTTTAACCCCAACTCAGAAGCACGCTTATGAGCTAGGGCAAAAAGTGAACGGTGCCCTAAATGGACACCGTCAAAATTACCGATCGCCACAACCTGGCTTTGCGGCGCAAAACTTTGCTGGCGAAAATCATTATAGGTATGCACAAAATTTCTTTTACTTAAAGTGACGTAAGAACTCACCGTCGCGGTCCATCACCACTGTCGTCTTGCTTGCAAGAGATTTACTGTAGGCTT
>DAOWHJ010000176.1 GCA_030641485.1 Pseudomonadota bacterium | reverse complement strand
GGGATTACTGGTCATGGCGCGGCTCAAAAATGATACTCAAACAGTTTTCGCCATTCTTACGCTGCCAGGTCATGTCGTCGGTGAGCTCCTTCATTAAAATGATTCCAAGTCCTCCGATTGGCCGTTCCATGAGATCTGCTTCCCGGTCGGGGTCAATTCGTTCCAGGGGGTTGAACAAGACCCCTCGGTCTCTGATTTCAAGGCGTAACTGATCCTTAACTGCACCTTTTAGATGCAGAGTTAAGCTGCCCAGTTGCTTGCTTGGGTAAGCGTATTCAATGATATTGACCAAGGATTCTTCGAGAACCAATTCGATTTCCTGTCTGCGTTGGGGACTAAATCCCTGCTCTCGGGCCTCTTCACAGACAAATGCCATGAAATGGGGCAAGTTCTTAAGCTCAGCCAACAATTCAAGCTGTTTTGTCATGATTGTCTTTTGCTTGTTATTGGGTGGTAGCATCATCAAGGTTTGCGAAAAGCGGGATGATTTTATCAAAACCGGAGATTGCAAAGACGGTCTGGACACTATCCTGCAGGCTTGCGAGCTGAAGTTTGCCGTCAAGAGTGCGTACCTTTTTGGCAATTATCAGAAGGGCCCGTAAGCCTGCACTGCTGATATAGTCAAGTTGACTGCAATCAATCGTAAAACTTTTCTGATCATCTGCAATCCAGCTTTCGAGTTGAGTCGTAAACTCTGTTGCTGTAATTGCGTCCATGCGACCGCTAAGGGTCGCCGTCAGAGAACCATGCTCTCGTTTTAACTCTTTAATTTTCATTGAAAACTCCTATATTAGTAGATGTTTAGAAGTGTTTTTTGGAACTTAAGTGCTAATCACAATGAGTCGAAATAGAGGCTGCCAATTCCGAGTAACTGTGGGTAGTCTTTGGCCTCGGCAATTCCGCTCTGTAACAAGGGCGATGTCAGCTTTGCCGTCAGCCAGGAGTGCAAGGTTCTCGATTGAACCTGCAGTCTCGAGGACCTCGAGCGTGACGCCATCTTGGGCCAAGAGTTCCTGGTACTTTAAAGCAAACTCAAGATAGGCTCCACCTCGACTCCCGGCGGCGATTATCAGGTTTGACGGTGGTGCTGGCTCGATAAACTGGTAGGTGATTGCAAACCCCAGCAGGACGACAAAAAGTCCATAGCTGTAAAAGCGCAGCAACTCTTTTCCGGTACGGTTTTTTTCACTATACTCCTTATAGTCGTACTGGTTGCCGTTAGTTCATTAGTGGGTTGAGATCTTGAAAAAGTTTCCAGCCAAAATTTGAGATTTTGGCGGCATCGTACCCGAGAGCAACTTTTAAGATATTGTCCTGATGCGGGTCACTGCTGTAAATTGAGCGTCCGACATTGCTGAGAAAACTGCCGGTGCCTTTAACAATATCTTTCGCACTTTCAATTAGGTGCGGTGACCAGGTTGCCAACCAGCTTGACCGGAGCGGTAGCGCCGGCAATAAGTGAGTCTTTGAAAATGGCCTGTCGTTCGACTTCTTTCATCTTGACGAGGGCGTTGAGTTCATTTATACGGACTAGGAGTTCAGAGGTGCTCTCGACAAAAAAGAAACCATCGGTGGTATCGAGCTGGTAGGTGTTGATGATTTCGTCATTTTGTACGGTCTTAGCCAACCTGTAGTTACTGCCTTTTATGAGATGTTTTGGTACGAGATCGGCGGTATTAAGGATGATTGGTGTACTCTGGAAATTTGGAGCCGCGATGGCTACGCTACTTACGATGAGTATGCCGATTATACTTGAAATTCCACTCATGAAAAAACTTTTTACATCTCTCATTAAATTGTCTCCAGTTCAATTAGGGTGGAAAGGCAATTTTCAATTGGCGTTCCATTTTATCTTGTTTAGTTGACTCTTTTAACCGTTATTGTATAATGGTGCAAGAATAAAAAAAGAGTAGTCTGTGTTTTAGTTTTGGTGACCAGGTCTTGTCACCTTGTGAGGTGAAATGAGAATTTATTTGATTGTTATGGTGGCGCTGATATTTGTGTTTCCGGGCTGGGTTGCGGCTCATACTACAACCCTTATTCCCACGGTTGACAAAAATGGTAGCCGAGTAATTCGAGTGGTTCATTTTAGTCCCCATGCGGGTACCAATATTGTGGGGATTCGGCTTGGCGTTAAAGATAGCAAGACTTTGAAGGGGTTGGCTGCAATCTATGCTGTTCACAATGGTGAAAAGCGGGATTTGAATTCGATTGTCTTGCCGGACTACTTTACGGTAATTGATGGCAAAGCCGAATCCTATAGCATTCCCGTTAGTCGTAGGCACGGTTTTGCTCGGGCTGGAGACTATGTGATTGTGGTTGAACATCAGCCTCACTGGAAGAAAAATCTTGGTTACTATAAACAAAAAATTGCTAAGCTGTTTATCAATAATGCTGGTTTAATTACTGATTGGTCGAATCGCCTGCTTGAAAAAAAGCCGGAAATTGTCCCTCTAGTTCCACCCTGGGCGGTATTTTCGGGAAGCTTGTTTCGGGCTGAGGCCGTTAATGATAAGGGTACAGAAATCCCTTACGCAGAGATATTAATTGAATTTCTAAACTACAAAACTAATTTTGTAGGGGTTGAATCAAATTCCCCGATCATGGCTCAGTCTAAGCGTGGTAATCTGACAATTTTTGCTGATAGCAGTGGCACTTTTTCATTCATCCCCCCGGTTGCTGGGGTCTGGACCTTTACCTTGGTCGATGGTGATAAAAACCGGACTATTGATGGCAAAGAGTTAAGTTATGATTCGTCAATTTCAATTCTGGTTAAACCTTTTGAATGATTTGGAGTTTATTAATGTTGAAATTTGCAATGAAAAAAATGGTAATTTTGGGCACAGCCGCTCTGCTTCTGTTGGCTGTTGCAACCTATGTATCTGCCCATTCCGCGATCCTCTGGTGCTATGTTGATAATCATCGAGTCTACGTCGAAGCCTTCTTTATGGGTGGTAAAAAAGTTCAGGGAGGGGATATTCTGGTGCTTGATAAAAATGGTAAAAAATTATTCCAGGGTAAAACCGACCAGCAGGGGCTATTTGAGTTTGCCCCCCCCTTAGAGGATGAAATGAAAATTATCCTGACGACCGAATCTGGGCACGATGCTGAGTTCAAACTAACTCGGCAAGATTTTTTGGATGCCGGATCAATCCCGACTGCTG
>DAOWHJ010000103.1 GCA_030641485.1 Pseudomonadota bacterium | reverse complement strand
GCAATTCATAACCATTTTTTCTTTTTTTCAGAGAACTTTTCCAACCTCACCGTCTGCAAATTTCTTGCCCGCTGTGGCGAAGGAGGCGCTTTATACGCTTACTCGTTTTTTTTGTCAAGACCTTTATGGTTAAGTCAAATGTTTTTATGCAAACGGCACCGGGGAACCGACATTTGCCAACAATCACCTCGCCCCAACTCACACTGATACCCAGATAAAGGTGGGGCCCATGATTTCGATGTCGCTGTCAGTTCAATTGACCAATCTCTTCCATATGCTGAGTAAGCACTCTGGACAAGTGCACCTTAAACTTTTCTGATCAATCACATCCATAGTCACACAATTCACCCCTACTGACAAATAGACGGCTGGACTTAAAAAAGGTATTCTTTCCGGGCTGCCAACGGTAGGACCATCATCGAGACATCATGCAGCTCTCCATCGACATCCATAAAGTAGTCATCAATCTCCGCATGCCGCACAAACCCTAGCTTACGAAATGCCTTGATTACCGAAAGCTCGGCTGAGACCACCTCTGCAACCAGCATATGGAGGCCCATTTCACGACCGATCTCAACCAGTTCTTCAAGAAGCTGCATCCCGAGACCAACCCCACGAAACTCTTTTGCCAGAAAAATTCGCAGCTCACCAATATGCCGCTCAGCCCCACTACGCCGATGCAAAGTTGCATCACCGACCAGACGTTCACCGTGCAGAGCCAACAAAGGAACCACTTTTTCATAATCGATATCGGCAAACCATCCCGCAATCAGTTCAAGGTCCCGGACATCCTCTTTCAGGTAACGCACATCTTCATCGGATGCCTGATGGCAAAACAACTCGGCCACAAGGCCCTGGTCTGCAACTCCCATGGGTCGCAACAGCACCCGCAAGCGGTTGCTGGTATTTATAAACTTACGATAAACCTTAATCTTCATGAACCGTCCTCCCTCAAATATGACACAAACTACGCCTGGTAACGCCGCGTCCCAGGAACTCACTTGCCATACATTATTATATGGTATACTATTAAAATCGTTAAATTTAGAACTCTCAAAAACAAGGCAACCCAACAATGAAATCTCAGCTACTCACCATAACCCTAGTCCAGATGAATGTCGCTTTAGGGGATCCCGGCAAAAACTTGAAGCGCTGCCGACAGCTTCTCGATTCAAGCAAAGCTAACCCTGACATCATCCTACTCCCAGAACTCTGGAGCAGCGGTTACGACTACGAAAACTTCTCCAAGTTGGCCGCAACAACCCCAACGATGCTCAAGCACTTGGCTGATATTGCCAAAACCAAGCGTTCATATATCGGAGGCAGCCTGGTCGAAGCAGACAACAACCGCTTCTACAACACATTTTTCTTGATCGACCCCAACGGCCAACAAATTGCCGCCTATCGTAAAATCCATCTCTTTTCACTGATGAATGAAGAAAAACATTTCTCCCCCGGCCTGGAACCGTGCCTTATAAATATCGGCAACCTGCCGGTCGGCCTGATGACCTGCTACGATATTCGCTTTCCAGAACTTAGTCGCAATCTCGCCCTTAGGGGAGCAAAGCTCCTCCTGATCTGCGCCCAATGGCCGAAGCCCCGCACAGCCCACTGGCGCACCCTGCTCAAAGCCCGGGCAATTGAAAACCAACTCTATGTTGCGGCCTGCAACCGTATCGGCAAAGGGGTTGAAAACCACTTTCCAGGAAACTCCGCAATCTATGACCCGTGGGGTACTCAGACATTGCGCACCCCTGCAAGACAAGGTGCTTTCAGCGCCACAATCGCTCTGGGAAAAATTGAGCAAACCCGAACCACGATCGCTTGTTTCAACGACCGCCGACCGGAAACCTATTCAGGTGGCTTGTCTAACTACTGCCGCAAGTAATCCTCTAGCGCCTCCCGCCAGGGACGCACTAAAGGTGGAAACAGACCTCCAAACTTATCAATATTCAGAATAGCTCGCTCCGGCAGCAACAAAGGAGCTCCGAAATTGGTCTCACTCACCGGTACGGCCTGCAGCAAAGAGCTGTCAAAACCTGACCCCTCAGCCACAGCCTGTGCAAATTCATAGCAGCTCACCCCACCTCCAGCGTCATTGGTGTAGTGATAGACTCCAGCCGCCCACTTTAAAGCCAAAGCCACCATTGCTGCGGCAAGGTCGCCAATATAGGTTGGGGAGATAAAAATATCATCACTTACCTTAAATTGATTCCCAGCTCTAAGCTCATCCAGAATTCGACTAACAAGATCTCTTCCACCACCATAAAGAAGGTCACTGCGAACAATCAGATGGTTCTCCAACGAATCGGTAACCAGCTCTTCTCCGCCCTGCTTTGAAGAGCCATACTGATTAAGCGGCCAGAGCTCATCATCTTCAACATATGGTACAGATTTTTTCCCATTAAAAACAAACTTACTACTAAAAGTACAGAAATAAACCTTATATTTTGCCGCGGCCTGGGCCAGGTTAAAAACACCACGGGTATTAACCGGGAGCTTATTTGCCAACCGAATCTCGGCACCGGCAACGTCATTAAACCCAGCACAATTAATTATGGTTGCAGGTTTTAGATCTTCAACCAGCGACATTACTGCAGCGCTATCCAAAATATCAAGTTCTGAACGACGCAAAGCTACAACTTCAACATCGGCTTGCGCTTTAAGCAAAACTTCAACGACACGACCGAGCTGACTACAAGCCCCGGTAACCATTATCTTTCTTGCCATTACTTTTAATTCTCCTTACAACCAAAGAGACCCTGCTATTAAATAATTCAAAGACATCAACCAACAATACATAAACTGATTTTCCAACCTAATACAGGAGTAGTAAAAAAACAATGTAAAAAGCAGAAGCATCCAACCTCAAACCGGCTGTACCTTTTTTAAATCACGTCTCACTAAATCCTTATAAAATCTATAACCTTCTGGGCCACCGACATGGGAATAGCTGACTTTTCAGCCAGTTTTTCAGGAGATAGATGGGTCATCGCCTCAACACTTCCGAAGACCTTAAGCAGGTGCCGAGCTCGTTTCTCTCCAACTCCATCAACTTCAAGCAAAACAGTTTCACGGCCTTGTTTGCGCACTAATCTATGATAGCTGAGTGCAAACCGATGCGCTTCATCACGAATTTGTTGTAACAAACGATATGCCGGGTTACGAACGGCCAAGCCCAGAGCACCTTTGCGGTCAGGCTGATAGAAACTGTCAGGAATACTTTGATCTTTACTACCTCCCTCATCACGACCTTTGGCAATTGCTAATAGTGGCACTGAAATCCCCAACTCCTTGAGAACCCTGGTGACGGCCTCAAGCTGTGGACGACCACCATCCAGCAGGAGCAGGTCGGGAAATGGGTGATAATTTTCGCCACTAAAACGCCGCCTTACCACTGCGGCCATACGGGCAAAATCATCCGGCGGGGCATTTTCCAGGCGATAACGCCGATACTCCTGTTTGCTCGCCTTGCCGGAACGGAAACAAACCAAAGATGCAACCACACCTTCATTCTGCAGATTGGAGACATCGACCCCTTCGACAACTTCAGGTGGTGCTTTGAGCCGACAAACCCGAGCTAATTCGAGGAGAGCCCGGCTCGGAAAATCATCATCAATCTCTTGTCGAGCCAAAAACTCGGCCGCATTCTTTTCTGCTAGACGTAATAACTGGAGACGACGACCACGTTCTGGCACTAACAATTTGACTCGATGTCCGCGGATCTTCCCGAGCCATAAAGCCAAAGTTTGCCCGCCCTCTCCCTGGGCTGAAACAATAATCAATGGGGGCGGAACCTCACCCGCTCCAGAGCCAGTATAGTGGCGTTGCAAAAATGCGCCCGGCAAGTCTTCAAAAACACCACCATACGCAGAGAGCAGAAAGGGTCGCCCACCCACAACATTACCCCTTCTGATCGTCAGCAGATAGAGCGCAGCGCTACCGTCTGCAACCGAGACACAACCCAAAACATCAAGATCTTCGTTACGGCCCGCATCGATAGTCTGACTCTCAAGAACCAGCTCGATATCGATCAAAGCGTCTCGCAAAGCTGCGGCCCGTTCAAAATTCAACTCTGTAACCGCCCGGGCCATAGCCCGCTTAAGACTTTGCAAAACCGGCCGACCCCGACCGCCAAGAATAAGAGCTGCTGAAGCGATCAGGCGCCGATATTCAGCCACCGAAACATTATCGCAACAGGGACCAGAACAGAGTTTCATCTGGTAATTTAAACAGGGACGCACCCGATTCACAAAACGCTCCCCCCGACAACGCCTGAGTCGAAAATGCTTATTAAGCAGACCTAAGGTGTTACGCAGGGCACCCGCGGCCGGATAGGGTCCAAAATAGCGCGCGCCATCAGCTTTGCGCTGCCGCACAACCTCAAAACGAGGGAAGCTCTGCTTACGGTCAAGGCGAACATAAGGGTAATTTTTATCATCTTTGAGCTCGACATTAAAAGGCGGGCGATGCTTTTTAATGAGATTATTTTCCAACAACAACGCATCGACCTCACTGTCAGTGAGAATAATCTCAAAATCACACACCTTTGTCAACAACAGCGCGGTCTTTGCTCGGTCGGGCTTGCCGGTAAAATAGGAACGCACCCGCTTATTTAATGAAACTGCCTTGCCAACATAGAGAATCCGCCCAGCGCTGTCAAAAAACTGATAAATTCCAGGGTGATCGGGCAGACATTTAAGTTTTTCATCTAAAGCTGACATCAACTTCTATCACCACGAGAGCCCGAGGAACCTGCAGCTGCAGGTTGAGCCGCAGAAATTGCTTCTCGTTTAATTTTCTCCCTTTCAGCCATACGCTGACGTACTGTAATTTCATAACCATTTTCGCTGGGCTGATAAAATGATGGGTCATGAAGCTTTTCGGGCAATGCTTCAATCAACCCTGGGTTCACCCGGTCACGATGAGGATTTACGTAACCTTCACCATAACCAAGTCCCTGCATAAGCCCAGTCGGGGCATTGCGAACCTGCATTGGTACCGGTTGATTCCCACTTCTTTTTATCTCTTTCATGACCCGCTTCATGGCCAGGTATACGGCATCACTTTTAGGAGCTGTTGCGAGGTAAGCTGCCACCTGAAAAAGAGCCAACTCTCCCTCCGGAGAACCCAGGGTTTCATAAGCCTGTCGGGCATTTATGGCAAGTTGCAGGGCTTGAGGGGCGGCATTGCCGACATCCTCACTGGCAAAACGAATCATACGCCGGGCCAAATAGAGCGGCTCCTCTCCCGCTTGCAACATCCGCCCCAACCAGTAAAGCGAAGCATCAGGATCACCGGCACGCATACTCTTAATAAAGGCCGAAATCTGGTTATAGTGCTCTTCTCCATCGCGATCATAGGCTAATTCACGACCGACAAGCAGAGTTCCAAGGTCTGCAACCGTCAAATCAACCCGCTCCGAATCAAGGTTGATAAATGCCATCTCCAAAAAATTCAACCCCCGACGGGCATCGCCTTCAGCGTAATCTGCAACTCTCTTGATAACTTCCTCTGCGACGGCAATCTCACGACCATAATCGACATTAAGCCGAACTACCGCATTACGCAAAAGGATTTGGCTCTCAACACTATCTAAAGCCTTAAGAACTGCAACTCGCGCTCGCGAAAGCAGGGGGGTGATAATTGAAAAGGAGGGGTTTTCAGTTGTTGCACCGAGTAAAACTAAGGAACCCTCTTCAACCGGCGCCAGAAGAAAATCTTGCTGGGCCTTATTAAAGCGATGAATTTCATCAAGAAAAAGAACTGTACGACGATCTCTTTCCCGATTCTCCCGGCCGGCTTTGGCAATCTTACGAATATCCCCTACCCCTGCAGTCACCGCTGAAAGCTGATAAAAATCAGCCTCCACTGCGCCCGCCAACAAAATTGCCAGGGTTGTCTTACCACAACCAGGAGGCCCCCAAAATATCATTGAATCAAGGTGCTCATGAGCCAACATCTGAGTGATAAACCCATTTTCACCCAACAGATGACCCTGGCCCACAAACTCCTGCAAACTTTGTGGCCGCAGTCGATGCGCCAACGGCGGCAACGATTTTTTCAACATTTCACCCCTCAAAACAGAGTTGCTGGATTATCAGGCCCTCTAAATATTAACCTAACCCTTAAGTTACTTTTAAAAAGCAAACAATATACGTTGAATAAGCCTATCTTTTGATAAAGTCAAGTTCCAGGTTCAATAGCCAAAATCACACTGGGCACGCCCACATCCTACCGAGAACACTTCCTGTGTGCATACCCAGAGGATTCTTCAGGTGGGCATAAAAAGCCCCAGAACAGCTAACCAAAAAGTCCCAAAACCTTATGCAGCATACTTTTCTCTTAGCCATCACACTTGACAGGGAGTATTATTCTAACTAGAATAATACTATGGGTAACCAAGAGAACTGGCTTAGCCAGCAACAGCAACTAATCACCGAAAGACGTAGTGTACGCCATTTTGATGAGCGCCCGCTCTCTCTCAAAGAGATTGATGCCATTTTGGAAGCGGGTCGCTGGGCCCCTTCCGGCCTCAACAATCAACCTTGGCGCTTTGTCACAGTTACAAAATCGGATCTTAAAGATAAGATCGCAACACTGACCAAATACCAACGAATAATCGAACAAGCACCAGTTATCATCTGTGTCTTCATCGACAACAACACCCTCTACCATCGAGAGAAGGATCTGCAAAGTGTCGGTGCAGCCCTACAAAACATGTTACTAATGGCTCACAGCCTTGAGCTTGGAGCTGTCTGGCTGGGTGAAATCTTAAAGAACAGTAAACAGGTGTGCAAACTTTTGACATTGCCATCCAACTATGAGCTCATGGCCGTCATCGCTACAGGCCACCCTGATCACAACTATGAGCCAAAACCAAAAGACCGAAAACCTCTGACAGATCTAGTTCTGGCGCGCCGCTAGTTCTTTTTCACAACAAATAGCTTTGCTACACTCGAGGAATGTCCTGATAAGATCACTAAAACTTTAAACAATGACTTCAGTGAGCAAGCCATGTATGATCTGCCAAGAACCCCGCCCCCGACTCCGAACCAAATTCCGGCAATTTTAGCATCACAATATGCATCAGCATTAAGTTTAAGAAAACGACAAACCCGAACATCGCAACTCAAATCAAACCGAAAGGCCCCAAATTCAAAACCAAAAAGAAAAGCCAACTACCGTGAAATTCTTAGAATCCTCAAGCAAACCTGTAAAAAACTAAAACTGCACGAGCACGACCTACACATATCCCTACTCGAACTACCAAATGGGTTTCTTCTTAAGGCCTATGACTGCCACAGCAATCACCAAGTCTGCCGTCAACTCAGCGAACGTTTTTTTTACTCCCAAGAAAAGATTGAACGCCTACTCAAGGAGATCATGAGTGGTACCGGATTACTAATTGATTTAACCGGATAACACCCAACAATCTCTTGACAAGTTCAGATATTTAGTTTAGAAGTTTCCCGGTTTCGCGAGACAACTGCGCGGAATCACTTTTGCTGCCGAAGTGGTGGAACTGGTAGACACGCTATCTTGAGGGGGTAGTGGGTTAACACCCGTGCCGGTTCGATTCCGGTCTTCGGCACCACACATATAAAGGGCTGTAATCTTAACGGGTTACAGCCCTTTGTGTTTATAGGGTGCAGATAGGGTGCAGATTGGAGTATCGAGAGAATTGACCGCAGAACGGCTGGCTGAAGGGATTAAGTGCCCATAGATATCTACCGTCACCTG
>DAOWHJ010000109.1 GCA_030641485.1 Pseudomonadota bacterium | reverse complement strand
AATCTTTTACTAATTACTAACTGTTCTTTGGGGCGCAGTTCATCAAGCCAACAAAGAATAATTTTTAGACGTAAATCCTGGTCCAGAATTTCTAAAGCACTTACCCCATCCTCATCTGCCAGGTGCTCAAGTGAGAGGGTGCCGAGGGTGTTCTCTCCACCCTCTCGATCTCCACTGATATTACCCGGGGTGAGACTTACGAGGTTATTGAGGCGCTCCAAAGATGGCGTAAACGAGGTAAACTTATAATTGAGGTACTCAGCAACCTCTTCAAAATTAGGTTCACGACTGAATTCACGAATAAATTTCTGTCGACCCTTGATATAAGTATTAAACTCATCGACAACGTGAACTGGGAGGCGAATAATTTTACTCTGACTAATCAAAGCTCGATTCATATATTGACGAATCCACCAAGCCGCATAGGTCGAAAAACGACAATTGAAACTTGGGTCAAAACGCTCAACCGCTCGAATAAGACCAAGATTCCCTTCTTCAATCAGATCCTCAGTCGGCAGACCTCGATTCTGATAACTTTTAACCAGATGAACAACCAATCTTAGATTAGCTTCAATCATCTTTTTACGAGCTTTCTCATCCCCTTTCTCAATCTTTAAGGCGAGTTCAATCTCCTCACTCTCTTCAAGTAAAGGGATCGCTCGAATATCATCTAGGTAGGAACCTAAAGCTCCTCCTGCAAAGGTATGTTTATCATCTGACGCCATGACGACCCACCAATTTAACAAAACTACAAGCTAAAAGGCGTTCACTTTGAAATTCATTTTCACCATGCCGGGTAATACGGTAAAGGTATTGACCTTTATCAGTCACTAGAGGAATAATCATGCGCCCGCCAATCATTAGTTGTTCAAGAAAAGGTTGCGGTGGTTTCTCAAAGGCAACTGCCGAGACCGCAACCGCTGCAAATGGGGCAGCGTCAGGCCAACCGTAAGTACCATCAAAAATCTTCACCAAAACATTACGACACCCTAAATCATCAAGTAACTGTCGGGCAGGAATTGCCAAAGAACGCAACCGCTCAATGGCATATACCTTCTCGACCAGACCCGAGAGTAGAGCTGTCAAATAACCTGACCCCATACCAATTTCAAGGACCTTTTCGTTGCCATCAAGACCTAAGGATGAGAGCATAAAAGCCACGATATAGGGCTGGCTGATAGTCTGTGCGTCACCGATCGGCAAAGCTGAATCACCATAGGCTTGATGAGCCAGCCCCGACGCGACAAAGCGGTGACGCGGCACCTGCCGCATCACCTCAAGGATACGCGGATCATTAAGTCCGCGGCCAATGATCTGTTCATCGACCATTTTGTTACGCAACAGCGTATAATCCATATCAACTAAGCTCGATATACTTCTCTGCCATAATCGCAGCCGTTGCTCCATCGGCAATCGCCGTTGCAACTTGACGCAGTGGTTTCACTCTGACATCACCGGCAGCAAAGAGACCCGGACATGAAGTCACAGTATCCTCACCTGCCTCAATATAGCCTCGCTCATCAACCTTAACCAGGTCTTTAACAATTCCGCTTTCAGCCTTCATACCAACATAGATAAAAGCCCCGGCCACCTTCAAAAGACGCTCTTTTTCAGTTTTTAGATCCTTAACTAAAACCCCTTCAACCCCATCATCCCCGACAATTTCCAATGGGATATGGGACCATACGAACTCAATTTTGGGATTGGCAAAGGCTTTTTCCTGGACAATTTTCTCAGCTCGCAGTTGATCTCGACGATGAACGATATAAACCTTAGAAGCAAATTTAGTAAGAAAAAGTGCCTCTTCTACGGCTGAGTTACCACCCCCAATCACCACAAGTTCCTGCTCACGGAAAAAAGCCCCGTCACAAGTGGCACAATAGGAGACACCGGCTCCACGCAGACGTTCCTCGCCAGGGATTCCCAGTGGAACCCAACCACTTCCGCTGGCAACGATTAAAGTCTTGCAGTACAACACATCATTAGTGACACAACTCACCTTAAAACCATCACCTAAACGTTCGACCTTAAGACCCTCTTTAAACTGACGTACCTCCAGACCAAAACGTTTCGCCTGGGTTTCAAACAGAGGGCCGATCAGAGCTCCGGCAATACCTTCAGGAAAGCCGGGATAGTTATCGACCATCTCGGTGGTTGCGATCTGGCCACCCATCATCATTTTTTCCAATAAAACGCAGCGCAAACGAGCCCGAGCCGCATAAAGCCCAGCCGTCAACCCGGCCGGGCCACCACCAATAATCAGAACATCAAAACGATCTTCACTCTCAGGCATATCTATCTCCCACTATTATAAAAATCACGTAAATTGAAGTTTTCTAAACTATAAATAAAAGTAGCTGCAGGTAAGTCTAGCGGCAGCGTGTATTTACGCAACTCTATCCCGATTTGGCCACCATGACTTAAAACCTCAAAGGCTAATGGTATAAGAGTTTTGTCACTCAATTCTTCAAAATCAAAAAGCCTTAAGTGCATCTCATCACCAGCTATAGATATAACCGTTTTAGCCAGGCTCAGATCGTCTCCAGAACCAACTGCCAAGTACTCAATATGAATGTCTGGCCGAAAATTATTATCATCATCAGCCGGTGAGCTGAAAAGCAGAGGCCAGAATTTAAAAAACTGGGTCGCGACAATTTGAAAGCCCTCACCCTGAGCCTGCAATAGTTTATCAATATCGGTCGACTTCCCATGCCAAGTCAGTTTTTGCCGGGCATTAGAAAACCAAAATTGTTTATCCGTAATCAAAACCTGCCCAGCTACCGACCCCCAAGGAGTAAGCCATTGAATCTTTAATTTTTCCGGTGGTTCTATAAAAAGACGAACTTTGTATTTTCCACGTTTCCCACTGGTTGCTCGCCAGGATAAAATCGCATCGGCTTGCATCGCAGTAAATTCTAACAACTGCGCCCAAGCCAAGCGTCCAGAGACAACATCATTTTCAACCTGAAGTGGCTTCAGTTCAGGCTTGCTGCAAGCTGTCAGCAACAGAGCCATCAGGCAAAATCCGATCCCAATCTTAAAAAATCTAAGTTCCATTAAATTTCATCACCGCTGGAATCGCTTTTCAATCTCGCCTCTATCCAACTTAAAGTATAATGGCCGTCCATGAGGACAGGTATGGGCCATTGGTGTTTGATCAAGTTTCTTCAGCAGAGTAAAAATTGCTTCAGGGGTTAAAAACTGGTTTGCCTTTACCGCCATTCGGCAGGCTAAAGGGGCCAGTACACCATCAATACTTGCCAGTTTTTCACCGCGCCCGCCAGAGCTTAAGTCAGCCAAGGTTTCAAGAAAAACTTTTTCCAGTTCAAGGCCGTCAACAATTAGCGGAGTCGTTTGTAAAAGCAAAGTTCCCGGCCCTAAAGATTCAAACTCAAAACCTAAACGCCTAAGTTGGTCCCGGTTCTCTTCTGCAAGATTCTCTTCCTCAGCTGAACATTCAACCTGAACCGGCAACAGCAAACGCTGGGCCGGACCCTCACCAGAGCGGTTCTTTTTTAAATTTTCAAAAACAACCCGTTCATGAGCCGCATGTTGATCAAGCATATAGCACGCATCTCCGGATTGTAAAACAATAAAGGCCTGCCAAAGTACTCCAACTAAGGTCATCTCGGAAAAAAAACCTGAAGTTTTAGGCTCTATTCCCGGCAAATTTTCATAGATCGCTGGTGGTGAAAAATTATTACTCGGGAGATTGCTGATTGCCGGACGCCACCGGTTACCAGCACCCTTTAATTCATCCCTGACAAATCCACCGGAACTTTTAGCACGGGAGAGTTCAGAGCTGAAATCGTTGCTACTAGGAGCTGAAGTCTCATAAAATGTGGGAGGCAGGACGCTCTTTGATGACAATTGGTTGTCAGGCCCACCCTCCCTTACAGATCCACATACAGGTTGTGCAAAGAAATTATCATTCTGATCACCCACGGGATAACCACTCAGGGCCTCTGCCACCGCCTGTCGGACCAACCCAAAGAGACGACCGCCATCAGCAAACCGAACCTCCTCTTTGGCCGGATGAACATTGACATCAACGGCACCGTCGGCAACGGTTAAGAAGAGAACTGCAGCCGGATAACGCCCCCGGGGCAGAGTTCCTTCATAAGCCTTCAGAAGTGCTTTAAGCAGAGCCTTATCACGGACCGCGCGACGGTTGACAAAAAAGTATATGTGACGACTACTTGAAAGTTGTACGGTTGGTAATGAGACAAAACCCTTAAGTTTAATCTCATCACCACCGGTTTCAGGCAAGGCCCTTAACTGATCTTCAAGATTAAGCTTAAGAACTGCCGCAATTCGGTCAGATTCACGATCACCACGGGTAAAATTGAGCAGGCGCCGACCGTTATGTTCGAGTGAAAAAGAACACTCAGGGTGAGACATCGCAAAGCGTTGCAGACGCTCTAAAATTACCCCTCTTTCAGTATTTGTTGTTTTAAGAAAATTTTTCCGCACCGGTACTAACGAAAAAAGGTCTTTGACCACAACTTTGGTTCCAACCGGAGCTGGAGCCGCCTCTTCTGAAATATCACCTTGGTTCAGAACTCTAAGTTTGACCCCGACATCCATTTTCCGACTCCGGGTCGTCAATGAAAAATTGGAAACCGACGCTATACTGGGCAGCGCCTCGCCCCGAAAGCCATAACTGCTGACCCCGAAGAGATCGGCAGCTGATATGATTTTACTGGTCGCATGACGCTCTAGTGCAAGTCGTGCCTGAGCTGGATTCATACCGTGACCATTATCAATTACTTCAATCAGATCTTTACCACCCTCGGCAATAATAACCTTAACCTGATCCGCCCCAGCATCCAGAGCATTTTCAACCAGCTCTTTAACCACAGATGCAGGTCGCTCTACCACCTCCCCGGCCGCAATCTGATTACAAACTTCAGACGACAGCAGACGAATCTTGGGTTCTATGAAATTGTCCATAAAATCTTGTTTATCCTAATCCTGCATAGATTCGTAATGTTCGCGGACGATCTCGGCAGGTACAAGGCTCAAAAAAACCCGGCAGGCGATAAAAACCACCAGAAAGTCATCTAGCTGACCAATTCCAGGAACCATGAAATCTGGCAGCAGATCATAGGGTGAAAAAAAATAGATAATTGCAATCACAGGAATTAGCTTAAGCCGTAAAGCAACTCTTTTCTCCCACAGCAATCGCCAACTGAGTCGTCCGGCCATTAAAGCTCGTTGCCACCAGCCTAAATTTCGCAGAAGACTACCATAGTTTGAAAGACTCATATTTAAGACTCATTTAAGTTCGAAACATAGCTTTCTACCTCTTGCACAAGGGCCGCCAGCAGCTCAGCCTCAGGCAGTTTGCCTAAGACTTCACCTTTGCGAAAAATAAGCCCCACACCCTTACCCCCGGCAATGCCGAAATCAGCATGTTTTGCCTCTCCTGGGCCATTAACAACGCAGCCCATTACGGCAATTTTCAACGGTTCTCTAATATGCTCAAGAGCCCTTTCGACATTTTCTGCCAGCTCAATTAATTCAACTTCAGTGCGCCCACAGGTGGGGCACGAAATAAGCTCAATCCCATGCTTTCTCAAACCTAAACTTTTCAGGATTTCAAAGGCAACAAAGATCTCCTCTTCAGGCGGGGCGGTTAAAGAGACCCTTAAGGTATCCCCCAACCCAGCACCCAGGAGCAGTGCGATCCCGGCGGCTGATTTGATCGCACCTCGGAGTTTGGTGCCAGCTTCAGTAATTCCGATATGGAACGGATAATCGACCTTATCAGCTAATCGTTGATAGGCCTCCAAAGTTGCAAGAACATCAGATGATTTCAGAGAAACTTTGATCAGATCAAAATTCTCCTCTTCTAAAAGTCGAATGTGAGCCAAAGCACTCTCAACCAACGCCTCAGGGGTGTGGCCAAACTTTGCGACCAGTTCCTTATCTAACGAGCCCCCGTTAACTCCGATTCTAATTGGAATTTCACGATCCTTACAGGCCGCTACAACTTCACGGACCCTCGTAGCAGAACCAATATTACCAGGGTTTAAGCGTAGGCCATCAACCCCCTGCTCTATCGCAATGAGCGCCAGACGATGACTGAAATGGATATCAGCGAGCAATGGAATTGATATTTTTCCTTTTATCTGAGCCAGACTTAAAGCGGCAACCTCATCAGGAACTGCTACTCGCACCAGCTCACAACCAACCTGTTCCAGTCTTTTAATCTGAGCTACGGTCGCATCAACATCCCGGGTATCGGAGTTAGTCATCGATTGTACAGAAATCGGTGCCTGCCCCCCAATTTTAACCCCGCCCAGCTCAAGCTCTCGACTTTTGCGCCGTTCCTTAAACCCCAACATTTCCCCCAAAACAAAATATACTATTCATCGTCGACATGGCATAGCACTTATTTAAATAATCCTCAAGTTCTAAAGGAAAACCTACTCATCATAACTCAGGATACAAACAAGGCCCAAAAAACGCAAAATAAAATAAACTTTTCCGCGTTTTTTGGGCCTGCGTCTGCTCGAATGGTTACTTAAAAATTCCAGAACTCATCAATCTCTTCACCAGTGAAATCCCAAATTGCGTTGTGGGGCGGTAGGGTTTCGGCTGCGAAGAACTCAGGTAAACGATCGTGAGCATTAGTAAAACCAGCCGCCTGGTTAAAGGCGCGTTCGGTTTTTAAGACTGAAGAACCTAAAGCTGTAACATCATCGACAATCATCGAGATTCCGAAACGAGCATTAAGCATATCGACGATTGCCGGCAACGCGGTTTCATCGTCTAAAACTGCGAAAGCGACGAAGAGACACAGGCCCGTGCTGTCAATGGCCGCAGTTGCAATCTGCAAATTGCGTGAGAGTTCAACCTGCCCCGCTTTTTGCAATGGATCAACAAAGCCACCGCATTTCAAAATATTAGTTGCGACAGTATAACCGATAGTGTGATCAGCTCCCATCGTTGAAGTACAATAGGTAATCCCAATCCCTTTGACTGCCCGCGGATCGTAAGCTGGGATCGCTTGATCTTTAACCACCGGGACCCGGGTTAAACCGTAGGTTTTACCGGTTATTGCGGCACCGCTGCCCAGAATGCGACCGAGCGGGCTCCCGGTTTTGACGTCATCAAGAAGCCTGAGCAGACCGGCTCCATCGCCAAATTTTATGATTCCCGCCTCCATCGCCAACCCGATGGTAACCGACATCTCGATTGCATCAACCCCGATATCGTCCATAATACTATCAGCTTGAGCCAGGATATCAAGATCATCAATGCAGCAATGCGCCCCCATAGCCCAGATTGTCTCATACTCAAAACCAGAGGTTACATACTTTCCTTCTTTGTCCACAAAAACCTGGGAACACTGCATTACACAACCGGCATGACAACCGTGTTTAACTTTACCACCACGTTCAGCGATCATTTCGGACATCTTTTCACCGCTGATCATCTCATGCTTATCGTAATGACCCGAACGAAAGTTTTTCGTCGGCAGACCCCCAGTTTCATCAACAATATTAACCAGAATATTGGTTCCATAAGCCCCTAAGCCCTCCCCGCAAACTGGGTGATTAAGTAGAGCTTTAGCAAATGTTTTAGCCGCGACCTTAAATTTGTCACTATCGACCAACGGGACACTTTTTTGAGTACCAGCCGCATCTAAAGTGATATATTTCACCCCTTTAGACCCCATCACTGCGCCTAAACCACCACGCCCCAAGCTCCGAAATTTACCCTCTGGATCTTTAACCGAAATATTTGCTGAAAGTTGATTACGCTCTCCCGCCTGACCGATAGAGAGCAAACCGCACTCCTTATTATCAACCAGTCCAAGTTTTTCAACAACTTCAAAGTTTCCGCAACCAATGAGATTATTCTCAGGTGTGATGGTTACTCCATCAGCGGTTACTTTAAGCGCATAAAACTGGCTTTCAGCCGGAATCCCTTCAATAATCAGAGCTTTAATTTCCATTCGTGCCATAAGCTGGGCCGCGGTTCCCCCGGCATTGCTCTCTTTTATGGTTCCGGTTAGAGGACTTTTAGCTCCAGCCGAAAGCCTACCTGAATTGGCCGCCCGGGTTCCAGAGAGTAAACCTGGCGCAAAGACTAATTTGTTATTTCTCCCCAACGGATGGCAAGTAGGCTCCACCTCAGCGGCAACGATGGCAGAGGTCAATGCACGACCGCCAAGTCCTTGCCAAGCCGTCGGTACAGCTTCACTTTTAACGCTCAAATCACTCATATCAACCCGAAAAATTTTTTCAGCCATGATTGCACCTCCCTTTGAAGAGTTTTTAATTAAATTAAAAAACTGATAATATCTTAGCAATTTAATACATTGTTATCTTCTGTCACAGGATATGACTTATCGTCAAGCTCATTCTGCAAAAACTAAGTGCGCAGGTTATAGCCTTTGCGCAAAAGCCCCAGAGCCCAGACTGAGCTCAGGAGAAAAAAGAGCAGACCTACCTTGAGGCTGGTGCCAACCTCGATTTCAGAGACCCCGAGACAACAGTAGCGAAAACCATCAACAAAATAGAAAAATGGGTTGAAACGAGAAGCCTGCTGCCAGAATGGGGGTAGATCCTGAATCGAGAAAAAGACGCCGCTTAAAAATGAAAAGGGGACGATTACAAAATTCTGAAAGGCTGAAATATGATCCCATTTGTCAGCAATAATTGCTGATACCAAACCTAAAGCACCGAGTGAGCTAGTACACAATAGTGCAAATATTCCCGCATAAACAGGATGTTTAATTGGCACCATAGCGAAATAGCACGAAGCCAGCCAGACCCCGGCACCAACCATAATTCCACGACCGACAGCGGCCCCGACAAAGGCTGCAAAGATCTCAAAATCAGAAATCGGAGCCAGCAGAACAAAGATCACATTACCATTAAGGCGTGATTGGAAGAGGCTTGATGAACTGTTGGCAAAAGCGTTCTGCAACATCGCCATGACGATCAGACCGGGAATTAAAAAAGTCAAATAGTTAACCCCGGGAAGCATTTGCCGACTGCTTGAAATCACTGAAGAGAAAATCAACAGATAGAGCAGAACCGTAATCACCGGAGTCAAAATTGTCTGAATTGACACTTTAAGAAAGCGCCAGATTTCCCGGAGCAAAAGGGTATAAAAACCGTAGTAGTTAGTCATTATGTACTCTCCCGCCAGTCAATTCAGTATAAACCTCAGTCAAACCAGGTTCATGAATCCTTAAGTCGGAGAATCTTATACCAGCCTGCTCCAATGCTGCGAGAACCTCACCGATATGATCATCCTCGCGATGGAGTCGTAGAAGCAGCTCGCCAACCGGTGCAGCTTCCTGTTTGTCCACAAGTCCTGCGGGTAAACTCAGACCACTTTCTGGCAATAACTGCAGGCGCAACTGCCGCCAGGTATAACGACTTAAAAGTTTATCTTTGCTGGCATTGGCGACCAATTTACCACGATCCAGAATGGCAATCTTTTCACACATATTCTCAGCCTCCTCGAGATAGTGAGTGGTGAGAATAATCGTATGTCCTTTACGATTGAGGTCAAGAATAAACTCCCAGAGCTGCTCCCTTAAAGCGACATCAACTCCGGCGGTCGGCTCATCAAGGATTACCACGGGGGGACAATGGACCAGAGCCTGGGCAATTAAAACCCGGCGTTTCATCCCCCCTGAGAGGTGGTTCATAGTCGTATCCGCCTTCTCCTCAAGCCCCAATGTTCCAAGTAGTTCATCAATCCAGGCGCGATTTCGGTCACCCAAACCAAAATAGCCAGATTGCAAGGTCAGCATCTCGCGCACTGTAAAAAATGGATCATAGGCAAGCTCTTGTGGGACAACCCCAAGTTTATAACGAGCTTGACGCCACTCTTTTCTAACATCATGACCTAAAACAGCAGCTTGGCCCGAGGTCGCCCGGGTCAAGCCCGCAAGGATATTGATCAGGGTTGATTTCCCGGCTCCATTCGGCCCTAATAGAGCAAAAAATGCACCTTCGGCAATCGTCAGGTCAACCCCATCAAGAGCCTTCAATGAATCATAATTTTTACTTAAGTTTTCAATTCTTACTGCGTCCATAACCACTCAAATAACGTAACTATCCAACTATTCCGCGTAAATTGACCACATGTAGGCGCACACAAAGACTACGCTGAAAGTTATCCAATATCAATAAATACTTGACAAAAACATAAAAAATATAATAAGTTCCCCCTTTGACCCGCCATTTAGTCTGCCACTAACTTTAGCACGAAAAAACCTGGGAACATCAATAATCATTTGCAAGAGGCAGGGTTTTTGACATTTTCTATTTAGAGCGAGAGGAGAGATAACATGAACCGCAATAGACATCAAGAGACAACTGAGATTACCGACCTGATTCTCGAAGCCGCGGCTAAGGCCCGGGACGAAATCGGGGTTGTTGGCAAGCAGGCCGCTACGGCAAAATCTGTTAAATGGCCAATTGACTGCACCATCGGACCTGGACTTGAAGGTGCAATCGCCTGTGAATCCAAGGTTGGTTACGTCAACGGCAGTGAAGGCATGCTCTCTTACCGAGGTCATGATATTTTTGAGCTCTGTGCTTACTCAACCTATGAGGAGGTTTCATACCTGCTTCTTCATGGCCACCTACCGACTGCAACCGAGTTGCATGAATTCGAACAGAAGCTCATTAACTACCGCCACATGAATAAAACTTTGCGGCTTTTGATGAGCTATCCGGTTGAAGAGATGAATGCGATGGCGGCATTGCGGATGGGAACTATCTTTATGCGCCAGGAGTTCACCACCTTAGACCGTGAAGAGTCCAAACCGACGCTTGATGATGCGATCAGTTCTGATGAAGATTCCATTGCCATGGAGACCAAGCCGAGTGGTGAAAGCCGTGCTATTTACGAATTTAAAAAGAGAAAAAAACGGAAAAAGAAAAAATCTGGTCTCGACGATGCCAGCGGTTTGGAGGCTTGCTACCACCTGATTGCCGGAGTACCAACAATCACGGCCGCAATCACCCGCCTGCGTAAGGGCATGATGCCTTATGAACCATTAAATGAACTAGGACACGCGGCGAACATCTTCTATATGATGAACGGCCGCCGACCGACCCCGATTGAAGAGCGGGTTTTGGATGTTACTTTAATCCTCCATGCCGACCACGGCATGAACGCCAGCACCTTCGCCTCAATGGTGGTTGCCTCAACCATGTCTGATATCTATTTTTCAGTCGGCTCCGGGATTGCTGCTTTAAATGGCCCACTCCATGGTGGTGCCAACGAGCGGGTTTTACACACCCTGCGTGAAGTCGGCTCTCCCGAGAACGCTAAAGCCTGGGTTGCCGAAACCCTAGCAAAAAATGAGAAAGTTCCAGGATTTGGCCATCGGGTTTACAAAGCCTACGACCCCAGAGCCCGAATCTTAGGTCCTTTGGCAAAATTTCACTGTGCCGACTGTAAAAGTGAGATCCAGGATTTGATCGCCACTGCTGAACAGGTTGAAAACGCGGTTGTCGGCTCTCTCGCTCAGGAGAAGAAAATCTTCCCTAATGTCGACTATTACTCCGGCGTGGTCTATACTCGTTTGGGCATAGATCCGGCGATGTTTACCCCGCTCTTTGCCGTCAGTCGGGTTGCGGGTTGGACTGCCCGGGTCTTAGAGTACATCCAAAACAACCGGATCTTCCGCCCCCGGGCTCTATATACCGGAAAATTCAACCAGGAATTCACTCCGATTGATGAACGCTGAAAAAAACTGCTCGAAAATGAGTTCTGTACGCTGTGAACTGGAACATCGCGAAAGGAGCTTCTTGGCTCCTTTCGCCGCTTTCAGTGATAATTCGCAAGGCCGCGTCAAAAAAGAGAGTAAATGCAACTATCGCATGGTCTTTCAGCATGACCGCGACCGCATCATTCACTCAAAGGCCTTTCGTCGCCTGAAATACAAGACTCAGGTATTTTTAGCCCCAAGTGGTGATCACTACCGAACTAGGTTAACTCACACCCTTGAAGTCGCCCAGATCGCTCGCACTATCGCCAAGTCACTGTTTTTAAATGAGGATTTAACCGAAGCTATTGCTTTAGGTCATGACCTTGGTCATACCCCATTCGGACATGCGGGAGAGGCCGTTCTAAATCGTCTTCATCCTGATGGCTTTAGCCATTTCAAACAGAGTTTAAGGGTTATCGATATCCTTGAAAAAGATGGTGCCGGACTAAATTTAAGTTTTGAAGTACGCGATGGCATCATTAAACACTCCAAAGGCAAAGGTGAGATCTTATCACCTGCTCTTGAACATACAGCCGTAACTCTTGAAGGGCGCATTGTTCGTTTAGCTGACATCATTGCCTACGTTAACCATGATTTAGACGATGCCATCAGAGCTCAGACGATTGCCACTGATGATATTCCAACAATGTGCAAAAAGGTCTTAGGCAACACCCACACCAAACGCATCAACACCATGGTTACAGACATTATCGACGTAAGTCGTAAAGAACCTGGTACTCTAAAAATTTCACCTAAAGTATTAGAGGCAATGACAGATCTGCGCTCATTTCTCTTTTCTCACGTCTATGAGAGCTCTGTGGTTCGTCGTGATTTCAGCAAAGCCAGTCGTCTGCTTGAGGAGATTTACAACTACTTCATCAAGCATCCGGAATCCCTGAAAACGAAGTACTACCCAACTTACCTTGACAACTCAACCCTAGAGGACAATCTGCGCGATTTCATTGCCAGTATGACCGATCGGTACGCCTTCTCACTCTATGAGAAACTGTTTTTACCGCATCCCTGGAATATTAAATAAATGACTGAAAACACCCCGCTGACTTACAAACAACTACTTGAGCGTTTCAACACACTTGATAAAGAAGAGAAGTTTTTTCTCCAGATCACCGCACTTTTAGACAGTGATACCCCACCTGAAGAACTCTTCAGAATAATCAAAGCTCTGTTTCAAGCCCCTGACAACCGCTATCGCTGGAACCCTGATAAGGCCACAGCTCAGCACCTCAAGTTGCAACAGCTTGAGCTTATTGACAATCGGAACCATTGTCACCCCCAAATCCTTGAAACGGTAGCCCGTAGACCTTTAGAAAAACGCTCCTTGGAGCTCTGTCGGCAACTGATCCGCTCCTCCTATATCGACAGCGATGCCCAAACGGATGCTGGTTTTAACCCATGCGCTAAAACCTTGCGAGATTTTCGCCTAGCCTTATTCAGTCATGATTTTGAATTTCTGCAGGAAGCTCTGCCAATATTCTATCAGGCGGCTTATAACCCTAAATTTCGCCACCCTTACGCCGCCTTAACCCTCTATCCATTTAATCAGAAGTGGTTCACAGAACTCCCTTTGCCGTTCCAATTTACGGTTTTAGACGACTCAATCACCCATTCACTCGAAGACTTGAGGGCAACCGTAAACCTTGATAATTTTATCACTGAACATTTTCCTGCTGAAGAGGCTACGAGCCGCCCATTCATTTTACTCTACACCCATAAACTGCTTTTAAGTGGTCGCCTGGCAGAACTTGACCGGCTTTATAGTCAACATAGCCATATTTTCAATGGCAGTGGTCTTAAGGGGGCAATTTCAGCCCTGAAAGGGAACCTGGTTGTGGCCGCGGCTGAATTTGCCACAGACCTTGAACTTGCCCGTGAATTAAACCCAACCAAAACTGCCTGTTTCGATGCCCCGATCGCGCTCTTTTACGTCCTCACAGCCGGCCATATACAAACCGCAACCGATTGGGAAAAGGTAACGGTAATCCTGAATGTGGGGGAACAGGAGTTTGCCTACAACCCTTTCACTCGCGATCTCTTCCGTCTCGGAGAAACCTTACTTCACTTCTTTCGCGGGTTTACAGATGAAGCGCAAAAGAGTCTGGACAAGGTTGAAAAACGTCCTGAAAAATCGATTTTCACCATGCTCTACAATCTCGCTTCATACTGGCTCACCGGCAGAATCGAAGATGGTGAACGACAAAAACTTTTGCAACTTCAGAGACATGCCGAAGAGAATAATTTCCCTTGGATTGCATTAGAGAGCTCATCTCTGCTCGCTTTAAGCTCCAGTAACCCTGAAAGTGAGCCGCCCCTACCCAGCCAGGAACCTCAACTTAGAACCCTCTCCCCGGCAATTAATTTCGAACCGGCCTGGCGCCGGACTCTTAATGCTATCCGCCAGGTAACCCCGAACCAAAAACAGCCAACCCCAGCAGCAGCCCCCAATTCTGGCAGCCGCCTGGCCTGGTTCCTTTTAGAAACGCAAGAACATTTCATTCAGTTCACGCCAAAAATCCAACGACTCAACCAAGACAACACCTGGAGCAATGGCCGTAATCTAGCTTTTGATCGTATCAGAAATGGCGATAAACTCCCCTGCTTCACCAAACAAGATCGCCGTATCTGCCAAGCCATTCGGGAAACCTATAATGGTGATGAAAAATCTGAAAAACTGCTTGATCAAGGCAAAATCTTAAAAGAGCTGGTCGGCCACCCCCACCTTTTTCGTAATGACCGGACCCAACTTCCGGTAGTCTTAAGTTCCGGTGAAGTCGCAGTCATTATCAATAAGGTGAGTGGAGCTGAGCCCTCATTTTCAATTCGTCTTGACCCTGACTTAAAGGAACGCGACTGTATAGTCATATCGCAATCACAAAGTCGCCTCATATTCTATCGTAACAATGAAGATCTAAGGAATATAGCCCGTCTTTTGGGCAGAGAGGGGCTCACTCTGCCCTTGGAAGCGCAAGACGATATTATCACCACGCTTAAAGATCTGGCTGCAACCCTGCCGATATTCTCAGATATCGACCCGGGCCTTGATCATGACCATGCTAAGCAAGGCAACCTTGATGACTCTGAGATAGAATTTGATCAAAGCGCCCTCTATCTCCAGATATTTCCCTCGACTGATGGCCTCCTCTTTGAACTTAAGGTTAAACCTTTAGGCCCCAATGGCCCTATCCTGACCCCGGCAACAGGCCCACTCCACCTGATAACCACCATCGCCGGAGAAACTTGCTCGGTAAAACGTGACCTTAACCTTGAATTAGACCGTACCCGAAAACTACTTGCCACCTGCACAGCTTTCAGCGATAGTCACTTGAATTTCAACTGGCAGATAGACAACCTTGAAGAGTGTCTCGACACCCTTGCTGAAATTCAGGATTTCCAGAACAATCCAAACAGTGATGAGGCCAACTGGCTTACCTGTGAATGGCCTGCAGGCAAAAAAATCAGCCTGAAAAAAAGAGTTCAGGGATCTGCATTCAAATTCAGGGTTGAGTCGCGTCAGGATTGGTTTAAAATTGAGGGAGAACTGCAGGTCGATGAAAATGAGGTTATCTCATTAAAAGAGTTACTCAAGCAGAGTAAACCCGGCCCCGGCAATTTCCTCAAACTAGCTGACGGTGAGTTTATAAGCTTGAGTAAGCAGTTACGTGAACGCCTCTTAGAGCTCAGCCTCTATCTCCAGGAAGATGAGAGCGAGGGAGAATTAATTGTCCACCGTGGAGCTATGGGTGGGGTTGCCCGGGCCATGGAAAACTTCGACCAAGTTAAATTCGACAAACTCTGGCAGCAACAGATGGAGCGTTTCCAGGAGGCCGAAAACTTTAGCCCGGTACTGCCGAAAAACTTAAAAACTGAGTTGAGAAGCTATCAGGTTGAAGGCTTCAACTGGCTTGCGAGACTCGCATACTTAAGGTTCGGAGCCTGCCTTGCCGATGATATGGGGTTAGGAAAAACAGTGCAGACTTTAACCTTGATTCTGACCCGGGCTACGGCTGGGCCAACCCTGGTGGTGGCTCCAACCTCAGTCTGCGGTAACTGGTTAAAGGAGAGCCTCCGCTTTGCCCCCGACCTTAATCCAATATTTTTCGGCGGACCTGAAAGAGAGGAGATCATCGCCAATATTAAACCATTTGACCTGTTAATTTGCAGCTACACTATGCTCCAGCAGGAACAGAAACTTATTGCCGGACAAGAGTGGGAGATTATCGTTTTAGACGAAGCTCAAGCGATTAAGAATATGAATACCAAGCGCTCTCAGGCGGCCATGAGCTTAAATGGTAAATTTCGCCTGATCACTACCGGCACGCCCATGGAAAATCACTTAGGAGAACTCTGGAACCTGTTTAATTTCATCAATCCGGGCCTCTTAGGTTCGCTAAAACAATTCACCCAGCGCTTCGCGCTGCCGATTGAGCATGAAAATAACCGTGACGCTCGTGATCACTTAAGAAAACTCATCAAACCCTATATCCTGCGGCGTAATAAGAGTCAGGTTCTAAAGGAGTTGCCCGAACGAACTGAAATTCTGCTTGAAGTTAAGATGAGTGATGCCGAACGTAACTTCTACGAGGCGGTCAGACAACAGGCAATTGATCGACTGGAGGAAGCAAGTGACAAAAAAACCGGGGCTGCGGGCCCCTCAATCCAAGTCCTTGCAGAACTCACCAGGTTACGACTTGCGGCCTGTAACCCCCGCTTGGTCAGACCCGACAGTACCATTGAGAGTGCTAAGCTGGAACTTTTCGGCCGCATTATCGATGATCTTTTAGAGGGGAACCATCAGGCCCTGGTCTTCAGCCAGTTTGTAAAACATTTGAATCTGGTCCGGGAATACCTAGATAAGAAAAAAATCAGCTACCGCTACCTTGATGGCTCGACCCCTAAAGCCAAACGTGAAGACGAGATCAATGCTTTTCAGGAGGGTCAGGCCGACCTTTTCCTGATCAGTCTGAAAGCCGGTGGATTAGGTCTCAATTTGACTGCGGCTGACTATGTCTTGCATCTAGACCCGTGGTGGAACCCAGCCATCGAAGATCAGGCCTCAGACCGTGCTCATCGAATCGGCCAAACTCGCCCAGTAACCGTCTACCGCCTGATCACCAAGGCCTCAATTGAGGAAAAAATAGTTCGTCTGCATCAGGAAAAACGCAACCTTGCCGACCAAATTCTAACCGCCTCAGATCAAAGTGCCCGGTTTTCAACCAAGGAGTTGTTACAGCTTATAAAGATGGGATAGTTATTAAGGAAAAGATTACAGGTTTCGACCGACCCAAATTGCGGCCTGATTTCGGTTAGAAACCCCGATCTTTTTAAAGACCCGGTAGAGATGTGAACGAACGGTATGAACGCTGACACAAAGCCTGGAAGCGATACCATCATTGCCCAAACCTTCACTCAACATTTTGAGAACCTCACGCTCTCGGAACGTCAAAGAGTAGCCTTCATCGTCAGGGCTGAAATTGCTATCATTGCGCCGCCTAAGATTAACTAAACAACTACTCATCACCTGCCTTGAAAGCCAGATTTCACCTTTGCGAATGGCCTCAACCCCAAGCGGCAGAGCACTGGGAAGATCCTCTTCATAGAACATCCCCCAAATCCCCAATTTCAACAACTCCTCTTCGACCTTCAAAGTGCTATCAACGTTAAAAAAGATCACATAAACATCCGGGTTGCCACGAAGTTTAAAGCCTCGCATCCCGGCAACAATGTTCTTGGCTGAACGATTTTGGCAATCACTAAAGATAATTGAGCGACGTCCTGGCGCCAATTCATTTGGGAACATTAAACTACCGCCCTCAATCCGACAGGGCAGGCCGGTCTCTTTTTCAATAAAGACCGCCAGAAGTTCACTTTGCATTTTAGCTGATCCAACAATGTAGATCAGCCACTCACCAGCATCATCAGCCACAGGTATCGCCTTTGCAATATGATAATCATGTTAAGCAGGTAATTTGCCCACAAGAAAACTTCATTAAATCCTAACAATCAGGACTTCGTCTATTTCGACACATTACTCGAAGCCCTACCAGAATAATAATTATGCGTCAACTATTTTTAGTATAATTACCGGTCAGATAGAATTGTACTCAAGAAAATACATTTTGATATGGTGGCGGCAGTATATTATTCACCCATCGTGCCGTCTCGATATCTGAATAGAGAGTGAATAGCTTATCCAATTTTTATCTGCTGGTAGTTGAGAAACTAAAAAAACGCCACTTTGCCTGTTTTTAGACAAAGTGGCGTTTTGGTTTATCGACGAGCAAGGTTTGATCGAAATAACGAAAAAATTACTTCTGCTTCAAAACCTCAGCTGGGACTTCAGCTACTGCAGGCCATTCGGAAGGAACAAGCTGGCCCGGTTTTTCACCATTCTTCTCTTTGGTTATCGGCAAGGCCGGACGTTGGAAATCGGTCCGTGCTTCTTTCGGAATTCGGCCATTAAGAATTGACTCGGAACGTAGACGACGACCAATAGTTCTCTCCATCATTTCGCCAAGTTCAAGAATACGGTCGACATTAAGGCCGGTATCAATCCCCATCTCGTCCATCATTACAACCATATCTTCGAGAACTGAGAGGCCAACAACATTAGGATCTTTGTAGTAGTAGGAACCTGTACCTAAGCCCGGCACCCCGTCAACAAAATTAGCCGGCTGACCACCGGTACCACCCAGAGTTGCTTCGAAATTGGTAATTCCGGCCTGCAACGCTGCCAAAACATTAGCATTACCCCAACCGCGAGTTACATGAAAATGAGCAATATGCAGATCCGGATTCGGCAGAGCATCAAGAATCATGGAGAAATAACGGTAAACCTTATTCGGCGGAGCCGAACCATCGTGGTCAGCATGTTCGATATCGTCTGCACCAATACTGAGCCAACGACTGGTAAACTCAACCGCATCTTCAAAACGGGTCGGACCCGAAATCGGGCTTCCCCAAATAGTACTGACAGTACCACACATCTTAATGCCAGCGTCGTGACATTTTTTAATGCAACGCTCAGCCTCTTTCCAGTATGCCGGCAAGGTTGAACCGGAATTGGCGAAGTGATGCTGCTCATCGGTGGAGACCATCATCAAGATCCGGTCCGGGCCGTAACCCTCTTTCTTCATTTCAATCGCCCGATCAACCGCACTTTCACGAATCGTAATGCAGGTCCACTCGATATCTTCGTGCTTGATTCCGCGCTTTGCGAGACGTTTTTTAAAGACATCACTATTGACACCTTTCAAAAGCTCTTCCGCATCTTCAAATTGGGGCATATTCCGAGGATTACCAAGATTGGTAACTTCCATGCGTTTAACCCCGGCAAAAGCCAGCTCCTGCAGATAGAAGAGTTTAGCCCGAGTCGGGATAAACTGCTCTTCATGCTGCAGACCGTCGCGGATAGTGATATCGCCGATGTTGACCTTCTTCGGCATTCTTTGAAACACATCAAAAAGATTGTTATTGGACATTGTTTTTCCTCCAATGGAAGTTGAGGTTAGTCTCCTGCCAACTAGTTGGCTCAAGATAGTCGAACGTTTTTTTCACTACAGACAGTCGCAGAGGATACGAAGACCAACCAAAAAAAGAGATTTCCCTGCGAGCCCTATAGTGAATACTTGATAATTGATAATTTAAGAAAAAAACTACTCTCCAGTATAAACCGGAGCCCGTTTCTCACGAAATGCTGTAAGTCCTTCAATTCGGTCTTTGGTCGGAATTGTCACCGCATAGCAATTTGATTCAATCGCCAGACCGGTGCCAAGATCGACTTCACTGCCGTAGTTGATTGCGTATTTAGCCATCTCCAACGCGATTGGGGCATTCTTTTTGATTTTTTCAGCCATTTCTAGAGCCGCATCGATCAAACCGCCTTCAGGGGCGATCTGATTGACTAAACCAATGGCTAAAGCCTCATCGGCTTTGGCCCGATGCGCGGTGAAAACCATCTCTTTAGCTTTACCCTTACCCACAAGCCGAACCAAGCGCTGAGTCCCTCCAGCTCCAGGAATAATCCCTAAACTGGTTTCGGTCAAACCCATAGTCGCATTGGGTGCAGCAATTCTAATATCAGAAGCCAACGCCAATTCTGTACCCCCACCAAAGGCAAAACCATTAACTGCGGCAATCACCGGCTGAGGCAGATTTTCGACCATGGTAAAGGTGTTACGAATCATCTGAATATACTGTTTCACCTCAATCGGGGTCATTGTCGCCCGCTCTTTAAGGTCAGCCCCGGAACAGAAAGATTTCTCTCCGGCCCCAGTGACCACAACCACACGAACACTCTTATCGACACTTATTTCAGTTACCAATTTATTTAATGCCGCCAGCAACTCCCGACTTAACGAGTTCATACTTGCAGGACGATTCAGGGTAATAATCAAAACCCCGTCACGATTTTCACTCAAAATCACATCAGACATGTTTAACTCCAGATTGAATAAAAATAAAATTATTTACAACTGTCAGTAAAGGCCAGCATATGACTGCTACCGCTCTCAGTCACTAAAGCCTGACGGCGAGCATATGCAAGTAACGCCTGGGAATTGATACCGGTCGCAATCCCCATTTTATCAAGGGTGAAAAGTAGATCTTCAGTCGCCAGGTTACCCGCTGCACCCGGTGCATAAGGACAACCGCCCAAACCACCAGCAGAGGTATCATAACGATCGATCCCGGCTTGAAGGCCCGCCATTACACAGGCAAGAGCCCGTCCACAACTATCATGCAGATGCAGACCGAAATCAACTTCAGGAAAACCATTCTTAAGCGCGCCCGAAAAGTCATAGACCTGGTCGGGCGTGGCAACCCCTAATGTATCACAGAGCGTGATCTCTTTTAATCCTGCCGCCACGAGATTCTCAACCAAGAAATTTACTGAACTAAAATGGATCTCGTCCTCATACGGACAGCCAAAAACATTAGAGATCGAAACCCGACGCCTAGTCGCAACCGGCAGATTTTTCAACATCATCTCAATCTCAGCCAAAGTCTTACTTTGTGGACACCCAAGATTTTTGCGATTATGGGTATCACTGGCTGAGATAAAAAATACAATTTTACCCACACCTGCTGCCAAGGCCGGATCCAAGCCCCGCCGATTCGGAATCAAGGCCGCCGTCACAAGTGATGGCACCGATCTAATCGCGGCAAAAACCGCAGCCGCGTCTCTAAGCTGAGGTATCGCTTTAGGGTTGACAAAAGAGCTAACCTCAATCTCCTTAAAACCACATGAACCGAGCTCATTAATGAGCTCAATTTTGGTTTCAGTCGGAATGAAATCAGTAAGATTCTGCCAACCATCGCGGGGCGCCACTTCGACCAAGCGCACCATCGACGGCAGGTTTTTATAAAATTGGGTCAATTTGCCTCTTTACTTCAAAGAACGAGCAATGACTAAACGCTGAATTTCTGAGGTACCCTCACCAATTTCAAGCAACTTCTGGTCACGATAGAAACGCTCCACATCATACTCTTCCATCAAACCATAACCACCATGAATCTGGACAGAGTGATCAACGACACGGCTCATAACCTCAGAGCAGTAAAGTTTACCCATCGCGGCTTCACGTGAGAAAGGTCGATTATTAGAACGCAACCAACAGGCTTTATAAAGAAGGTTACGAGCCAGTTCCACTTCCATCGCCATATCGGCAAGTTTGAACTGGGTCACCTGGAAGTCAAACAGAGGGCGGTTAAACTGAATCCGTTCTTGCGAATAACGCAATGCCTTCTCATAAGCACCCTGTGCTCCACCAAGACCCATCGCACCAATACTCAAACGACCGCCGTCAAGAGTAGCAAGCATCTGATGAAAACCCTCACCCCGGTTACCCAACATATTTTTCGCCGGTACTCGGCAGTCATCAAAATAGATTTCGGTTGTATTGGAAGCCCGCCACATCATCTTGCCGTGCATGACCCGACACTCCATGCCCGGGGTTCCTGCCGGCACCAAAATACAGCTAACCTCAGGCCGACCATCATCACGTTTGCCAGTGATTGCTTGAACAATAATTACCCCGGTATTTGGAGCAGAAGCGTTGGTAATGAAAATCTTTGAACCGTTAATAACCCACTCATCACCATCAAGTTTGGCATTGGTTTTTGAGTTACCGGCATCAGAACCCGCATTCGGTTCAGTCAAACCAAAACCAGCCAAAATTTCACCAGTACAAAGCCTTGGCAGCCACTCTTCCTTCTGCTCTTCACTACCATAATAGTAGATCGGACCTATTCCCAAGGAGTTACCAGCAGCAACAGTTGCCGCCTGCGAACCATCAACCCGGGCAATCTCTTCAACTGCAATAATATACGAAACATAGTCGAGTCCAGAACCGCCGTACTCAGGCGAAACAAACATTCCGAAAAGACCAAGATCTCCCATTTTCTGGGTCAACTCAAGAGAAAACTCCTCTTTCTTATCAAGCTCTTGAGCCAGTGGAGCGATCTCTTTTTCAGCAAAACCGCGAACACTCTTGCGTAGAATTTCCTGCTCTTCTGTCAAATCATAATTAAGCGCCATTGATTGTCCCTTCCTTTCCCCACCTTACGTTAACTGTT
>DAOWHJ010000120.1 GCA_030641485.1 Pseudomonadota bacterium | reverse complement strand
AGTTCAATTCTTGTGCCAACTAATCTTGAATTACTGAAAAACAGATTTTAATTTCTAGGAAACTTCAGTTCCTAAAGTTAAATAACATTTAACTACTAACTACTAACTACTAGTAGCGATCACCAGTAGTCGCCAAGCGCAGAGGCGGTAACGCCTCAAGTTCGCCCACCGCATAGCCATTGATTTTATAGTTGCGACCATTAAACAAAACCCCGACAATATCACTCTCGGCGACAAAACGAATGAAGGTTGCTGAAGCAATATCAGCACCACCGAACAGGGTATAGACTGCAGTAATCAACTGCCCTTGTGCGGGAATGGTTTTGCGTGCTTCAGCCAAGTTATTCCCACTATCATCATAAGCTGCCAGTGTAACCTGAGTCTCCTCCGCACCCGAGTTAACTAAAACGAGTCCACTCCAGACCCCCTCTTCACCTGAACGAATACGGGAAAAGACCCCGCTCCTGCCTTTCAACCTGCCAGTTGCAACTGAGGCAAGCTGTTTGCCATCAAAAGTACCGACAAACTCCATGCCAGCGATTGACTTGGATGCATCTACCTGTAACCAGCCCTTACCATCTAGCAATAAATTGCCTGACTGAATCTGCTGAGTTTGTAAATAACCTAATGATCCTTCAGTAAAAACAAGTTCTGCCTCGGAACCATCACTGTTATAACCGGCAAAAGTTGTGTCAATAACTTCAAACTGTGGGTTATAAAGTGCAAGCCCACCCCACCAAGCTGAATCATCCGGTAAGTATGGATAGACAACCTGCTCAGTCACATTCGCATCAAGAGCCGTAGCACTCAATTTCTCTCCCTGGTAGTAGAGGGCAGCACCGACCAATCCCTTACCACCACTAATAAATGCATTGGTTGGCGTCGGGTGCGTATCATTTAATAAGACCCTCTTGCCAGCATACAAAACCTCCAGAGCCGGATGTAAATAAAACTGCTGACCCGCTTTTAGAGAAATACGCGTTGAAGCCCCGTTGTCAAATTCAACATTAACGACACAATCGTCAGAGCTAGCATTCACCAAACTGGCAATACTGTTCCAGTCATTATCCCCAACCATCACAGTTGGTAGGTAGAGGGTTTCAGCAGCGGACGCGTGCGACAGAGCCGGATAGGCCCCGACCATACCTTGACCTTGGACCTTGAGACGTACAGATCCAACGATCGTATCGATATTGGCAACAAAAGTCAAGTAAGCAATCTCTACGTCAAACTCACCAAAGAAGTCACTCAACAAAGCCTCAGTCCGAGCCAGAGGTGCGAGGACCACCTCTTCAGAAAAAACGACCACCTCACCAAAAGAGTTGTGGCCCTTAAGAGTTCCGACCACAGTTTCAGTACCACTGTCATTTAACAAGATTACTGAAGTCTGCCAATTACCTGTCATTACCAAAGGCATATAGATGTTGGCCAAACCTGAACCCTGTTCAGGATCTGGATCGGGATCGACTGGCGGATCGCCACGATAAAAGAGTACCGAGCGCTCAGTCGCCTCACCGGTCTCCTCCAGAGCGACGTAACGTAAGCCGACCGTACCATCACTGTTTTCGATACCGGCAACCAGATAATCGGCCCCCAAGGAAGCAACCTCTTTATAGTTAAACTGAATCGTATTTTCACCTTCAAAAAAGACGACCTGATACGCAATCTGCTGACCATTTTCACTATAGTGAGTCAATTGCATAACAAAGCGACGTTGGGGTTCAACCCCTAAAGTTTCATAAACAACCGTGATAAGGGCGCTGGCCTCGGCTGCCGACTGGCCACCGAGCCAAAATGGCGCGATCAGGTTGTTAGCTTCGTCAACTGCTGGAAACCCCTGACCCTCATAGGCAAAGTTAGTGTATTTGCTGTCAGGAGTAAAAGTCAGGTAACCGTTACCGGCGATATAAACATTATTATACTTCTCACCATAAAACTCAAAGTAGGGCCGTATGGAGGACGTTGCATCGTAAAAGAAACCCATCGGTATCGCATTTACGAGACCATCATCGGCATTAAATCTTAGACTTTGGGCCTCCTCGCCAAAAGTCTCCCACCTATATGCGGGCCCACCAAAGTCATCACTGGTAATATAACGATATCCAAAGGCATCCGGGCCTCCGACACCAGGATCTGATTCGCCGCAACCCTCATCAATGACACCGTCACAATCGTTGTCGATGCCATCGCAGATCTCCGCCGCACCAGGATGAATCGAGGCCCGACTATCATCACAGTCATTATCCTCATCGTAACCATCGCCGTCATTATCAACAACCGTGTTACAGCCCTCATCTATAGAGCCATCACAATCGTTATCTTTACCGTCACAAACTTCTGCGGCTCCAGGATGAACTGCGGCATCATAATCATCACAGTCGACATCACTCTTATAGCCATCGTCATCTCTATCAACCGGCGTGGTGCAATATTCATCAATCAGGCCGTTACAGTTATTGTCAATTTTGTCACCACAAATCTCTTTGGCCCCGGGATGAATACTGGAGTTATAATCGTCACAGTCGACATCATTGTCGTAACCATCTTTATCTCTATCAATCCCCGAACTACAATCCTCATCAACCTGACCGTTACAGTTGTTGTCGATACCGTCACCACAGATCTCTTGAGCTCCAGGGTTAACCTTTGAATTGTTGTCGTTACAATCAACATCACTGTTGTAACCATCCTTATCAAGATCGTAAACTGGGTTTGGGGCACTGCCCAGGTAGAAACGAACCGAACGGCTGGTATAGGTTCCCCATTTATCAAAGCCGGGATAACGCAGGCCAATTGAGCCGTCATCATTCTCAATCCCGGTCATATTTTTATCAGAACCAGCTGAGCTGGCACCATATTGTGCATCGTAATTAAACAGTATATCAGTGCTACCCTCTTGCAGAACAATCTGGTAAACAGACCGCCCCACCCCATCTATATTAGAATTAGTTAGCCAATACTGCAACACGAACTGACGATTTGGTTTGACCCCCCGGGTCTCATAGAAGACTGAGAATCCTCAGGCGGTGCCGTCGTTATCACCCCAAAGTGGGGCCAACATCCGATTAGGCTCATCTGCAGAGGGCACCGCCTGGCCACAGTAGGCATAGCCCTTGTAAGAAGTATTGGGACCAGCAAAAACGATATAACCATTGTCAGCAACATGAAAATAACTGTAACTCTTACCGTAAAATTCAAAAGGAAAACCGATCGGATGGGAGACGGTTAAACTGTCACCAACCGCGGTCTTACCTTCAAGCTGAACCACATCCTCACCAAATTTTTGCCAGTAAAATTTGGGCCCATACCTCTCCGTACTGTCAGTGTAATAATATCCATATTTATCCGGCCCACCCTGAAAAGCGTAAGCCGAGGTCAATAGCGATAACGAAACCGCTAGAGCGACCAGCAAAACAAAGTAACGATTAATTTTTACAGACAACATAGCAACTACCTCCACTAACTTCAGATATTATCTCTGAATATAATTTATATTTTTCTGAATCATTGAAATATACACACGACTAACCCTACTGATTAACTGTGACTTAGGCTCTGAAAATAGATCCTCACAGCAATTTTGTCAAGTTTGATTTCCCAAATGAGCAACAATTAATCTTAATAAGAGAACAAATAAGGGTAGTTATATGCATTGGCAATGAAGTCTTCCTCATCTAATTTCTCTATCTAACCACTAGACTTCCCACCACCGACGTTGTCAAAACAATCAACCCTCAAGCTGCCAAACAACTTAACACAGAAATCTTCGCAATTAAGCAGGGTTGCCAACCAATGCAACAGGGGTGCTGGGATTGCCAAGGTCCGGGCTCGGCAGCCGACTTTTTGGGCAAGATCATGCGCCAAGCGCTCAGTTGACCACTCTTCCCTATCGCAGGGTAACTGGAGTTTGCCTGATGTGATCGCGGTTGCTGCCAAAATATCCTCAATAATTTCGACCAGGCGATCCAGAGCCAGTAGGCTCCGACGATTACCGGCTCGAGGTATTGGCAGCGGCAACCCCCACGACAACCACTTTTGCAAAAAAGCATAGTTACCTTTAGCCTGGGCCCCATAAATCAGTGGCAGTCGCAAAATCACCAATTCCGACGCTTCAAAATGAGTAAATAGAGATGTCAGCTCCTGTTCAGCTCGCCATTTGCTAACGGCATACGCCCCTTCAGGGCGGGGCAAATCTGATACTTTATAAGGAAGATGGTCGGCCTTTAAGACCCCTTCACCATTAACTTTGATCGTGCTGATGAAAATAAATTTTTTAACCCTGGCATTTAATGCCACTTGAGCCAGCGCAACCGTTGCATCAAGGTTATCACAAAAAAAGAGGTCCGCCAAAGCGGACTGGTCCCCAGTGTGAACACGGGCCGCAAGGTGTACAACCCGATCGACTCCAGCCAATAGGTCTGATCCAAAAAACTCATCCGTAAACGTATCACAAAGATCATCAACCTCAACCACATCAGAAAGGTCATTGAGCAGATCTTTGGGCAACTGGCTACCACCACGTCGCACCAGGAGCCGCAAAGCATAACCTTGCCGATGCAAATGCCGACAAAGAGCCGCGCCAACAAAGCCTGCAGCCCCGGTAATCAGGATTTTTCCAGATTGAACCATTTTTCCCTCAAAAGATCCTTATACACAGCAAATGTATCAGAAATTACTTTTTTGTCACTAAAACCATTCTCCACCAGTCGCCGGCCATTAAGGCCGAATTCATCGCGCAGCTGAACATCTAGCAATAATTTTTCCAACGCAGCAACCAAATCTGAGATATCTCCGGGTACTACTAAAAAACCATTCTCCCCGGACCTGACAATCTCCCGACAACCCGGCATATCGGTTGCCACCAGCGGCTTGCCAGAAGCCGCGGCCTCAAGCAGAGTCACCGGGATGCCTTCTCGATAGCGGGTTGGAAGGCAGACGACATCAGCCTGTTGGTAAAGAGCGGGCATATCTTTCTGGAATCCAAGCCAGCGAATGTTACCTTGGCGATGCCAGAAAAGTAGGCGTGAAACCGGCACTGCCGCAGGATTGCTGGAATCCGGCATACCGGCTAGCCAGAATTGCGCCTCTACACCTTTGCAAAGCAGAATACGTGCCGCCTCCACAAACTCTCGAATACCTTTATGCCAGAGCAGACGTGCGGCCAACAAAACCACTGGTTTTTTTGTTCCCGATTCTGATTCAGGTCTTGACACTTGTGGTTTAAAACGCTTGACATCAACCCCTGACCCTAAAATCAAGACCGCTTTTTCGGATGCAATAATTTGCTTTTTAAGAAAATGGTCAAGATCATCAGGGTTTTCAAAAAGAAAGCGGACTCCCGTCCGCTTTCCGACAAAACGATAGGCCGCCTCAACTAAACTCCGCAGTATGTTTTTCAGCCGCCCGCCCGCAATAAAAACAAAACCAAGGCCGGTTACAGCATTAACTACCGCCGGTACCCCGGCAATCTGCGCCGCCAAAGAGCCATAGATAATTGGCTTAATCGAAACCTGATGGACAATATCAGGCTGCAAACACCTATATAATTTAACTAAATCAAACAAGCCCACTACTTCACGAAAGGGATTCCGGCTCGCTCGACGCATTTTAAGCGGGTAGTGCGTAAAACCTAATCCTTCAATCTCTTTAACCTTGGGACCTGGTGCGGTCGCCACCAGAACCTGGAAACCAGCATCCTGTGCCGCTAAAGCCAGGGCTTTGCGGTGCATAAGAAAAAACCAGTCATCAGTTACGAGAAAAAGAATTGTCAGCTTTTTTTTCATTTTATTAACCAAACCCAGACATTGCTTATAACCAATTAACAATCTACAGCTAGAGTGAAGTTTGGCTTCGCCCCACTTCGAGAGGGACACAGCTCCGCTTAAGCTGGGAAACGCTTTCGCTCAGCAATGTCCCTAAATCGAGCCTGAGCTCAGCAAAACCCGACGAATATATTTGAGTAACGACCAGCCTACGGCAGTAGCATATTGCACCGATGAAACTGAACCTCGATTAAAGGCAGCCCGAATCGCTTTAAGTTCACCTTTCTCCATCTGCCAAAGGGCTGCACTTTGACCTGAAACCCCAAATGCCGGTTTATGAATTGCGGCAAGCTCCAGATCGATAGAGGCCGCCTGGTAACCAATTCTTAAAAGTGCCAACCAAAGATAGTAATCCTCAGCAAAACGTATACCCGCAGGAAAATGCAAGATTATTTCACGTTTAAGCATAACAGTTGGAGTTTGCAGACGGTTACAAAAGAGTAGTTGCCGCAGGGTGTATGGTGCAACCTTAAATTTTTGCGGTAATTTGCGAACAAGGTTTGTGACTCCACCACAACTATGACCACTGATAAAAATCTCAGGGTTTTGCAACATAAACGCAAGTTGCAAGGCAATTTTGTCGCGATGCCAACTGTCATCTGCATCCAAAAACGCGACAAAGGGCTGAGTTGCTCGTTCCCAGCCGTAGTTACGGGCTGAGGCCGGCCCGCAATTTTCAGCCAAAAAGTGGACTTTCAGCCAATCGGAACCATATTTTTCAACTAATTCTTGTAATTGATTGCGAGTCGCATCAGGACTGGCATCATCAACAACAATCACCTCAAAAGGTTTACAGGTTTGAGCTTCCACCGAAGCTAGAGCTCGACCAATGGTTGCCGCCGCCGCAAAGCAGGGAATGACTACCGAAACTTCGGCAGAGCCGTTTTTTGCCAACAACCCCGACAAGAGATCCGCACTAACCAGCCACTCTTTTTTAAGCATTCGCCAAGACCCAATCCCAAGTCCGCTTAAGCCCGGTTTTAAGGTCAAACCGAGGCTCCCAGTTAAGATGCACCAAGGCACGACTACAGTCGAGAAAATTTACCGGACTGTCGCATGGGCGTGCATCCTTGTAGGTGACCTTTACCCGGCGCCCGCTAACCTCGATTAACAAGGCCAGTAAATCGTTGAGAATCAAAGAGTGACCACTGCCAATATTAAAAATCTTAACCGGACCATCAATAGTAGAAGCTTTTAATATAGCTGCAACCAGATCAGCAATGTAGAGGTAATCTCGCGCAACACTACCGTCACCCCAGATTTCAATCGGCTCACGATTTTTCAAGTGACCAAGAAAAACCGCTACCGCTCCTTGAGTCCCTCCAATTCGTTGACGCTCACCATAAGGGTTGGCAATCCGCAAAATCGTATAGTCAAGACCATGAAGATGGTGAAAAAGTTTAAGATATTTCTCAATCGTCAACTTGATTATACCGTAGGAAGAGAGCGGATCGGTGGGATTTAGCTCGGTAATCGGCAAAACCCCAGACGAACCATAAACCTGCCCTCCGGATGAAGCAAAAACTACTTTTTTTACTCCATTTTTTACGGCGGCTTCCAATAAAACCACACTATTTTTCAAGTTGGTTTCCAAGTCATAAAGCGGGTTTAAATTTGAAGAAGCGGGCAATACTGTACTCACTAAATGGACTATCAGATCAACCCCATCAAGCGCTGTTGAGAGCACCTCGGAAAGCCTGGTACTATCGGCAAAATCACCGAAACACAACTCAACCCGATCGCTTACAGCCGTAAGGTTGCCAAGATTACTCTCTGGGTGCTCTAAAACCCGAACTCTATGACCGGCTACCAGCAGGCCATCAACAACATGTGAACCGATAAAACCGGCTCCTCCTAAAACTAGGCAATTCATTAAACCAATGACCTGTAATAATCCCTGTACTTTCGATCAAGATCAGCCAGAGAAAAATCTTTAAGCATTCGCTTTCGAGCAGCGGCAGCCACTCTTTGCCGCTGCTTATCGTTGACAAGCTCTT
>DAOWHJ010000114.1 GCA_030641485.1 Pseudomonadota bacterium | reverse complement strand
TTATCACCGAGCTCAGCAGTCAGTTTGTCCATCTCCGGTGGGAGCAGATCAGCTGGACGACAGGTAACTGGCTCCTCTTTCTTTAAGGCCTTCTTTTGGACTTCAGGATTAAAGGGTGCCACCGAGCGACCATACATGCCCTTCAGAACATTCTTTGATTCGTTAGGAATCATCATGTAACGCTTGCCCGTAATCACATTCAGAGTTGCCTGAGTCCCAACAATTTGACTACTCGGGGTTACCAACGGCGGATAACCAAAATCTTTACGCACCCGAGGAATCTCCTCCAGCACATCTTTCAACTTGTCAATTGCCCCTTGATCACGCAACTGGCTCTCAAGGTTGGACATCATCCCGCCCGGAACTTGATAGATTAAAACATTTGTATCAACCCCGGTAAAACCACTCTCATAGGCACTATATTTTTTACGCACTTCTTTGATATATTCAGCAATTTCAGCCATCGCCCCAATATCAAGACCAGTATCATACTCAGTTCCCCGCAGAGACGCAACCAAGCTCTCAGTCGGAGGCTGTGAGGTTCCAGATGAGAGTGAAGAGATTGCACAATCAACGATATCTACTCCAGCTTCTGCGGCTTTCAGATAAGTCATTGGCGCCATCCCGCTGGTGCAGTGGGCATGCAGATGAATTGGAATATCAACTTCGGCCTTAATCGCTTTGATCAGATCATAGGCATCATAAGGGGCTAACAGGCCCGCCATATCCTTGATGCAGATCGTATCAGCTCCCATCCCGGCAAGCTCTTTTGCCATCTTGACAAAATAGGCATTATCATGCACCGGGCTGATTGTATAACTAACTGTAGCTTCAGCAATTTTGCCCGCTTTCTTGACAGCATCCATTGCCGTCCGCATATTCCGCGGATCATTCAATGCATCAAAAATTCTAAATACATCCATACCGTGTGCTGCCGCCCGCTCAACAAATTTCTCTAGGACATCATCGGCATAGTGGCGATAGCCAAGAATATTCTGCCCGCGCAAAAGCATTTGCAAACGCGTATTAGGGATCGCTTTCCGCAGGGCTTTCAGCCGCTCCCAAGGGTCCTCTTTCAGAAATCTTAAACAAGTATCAAAAGTTGCACCACCCCAAACCTCTAGGGACCAGTAACCAATGCGATCCAGTTTTTCAGCAATCGGCAACATATCTTTAGTCCGCATTCTGGTCGCAAGCAACGATTGATGCGCATCACGCAAAACCGTATCAGTAATCTGTAATTTCCCCATCTCTTAACCCTCCTGAAGGTTAGCAATCTCAACCGGCTAAATTGTACACTGTATACCGTCGACAGCGGCCAAAAAAAAGCGTGACCCTATTATCTGGAATCACGCTTTAAATAATCTCTATTCAATGACCGCTATAACTGTGTCAGACTCAACCGCATCACCCACAGCTACATTGATCGCTTTCACTTCACCATCAACTGGAGAAACTACCGGCATCTCCATCTTCATCGCTTCGAGGATCACTACTTCATCACCCTCAACAACCTGATCACCAACACTAACTTCAACCTTAAAGATTTTGCCCACCATCGGGGAAACTACTTCAGCCATGGTTTTGCCTCCATTTTCAACTATTAATAAAATTATTTTGACTCAATCTACTGTAAAGTCAATCGAAGCGCAAACGCATATCACATCACTTTCTCTTTTGCAACAGTTTTTCCATCTTCGCCCTAATCTTCTTATCCTCTTTGATCTCTAAAGAGCTGCGATAGTTCTTAAGAGCCTCTTCGTCATCTCCAAGCACCAAGTTAATATCACCAAGATGTTCAAAAAGAATCGGATCATCGTCGATTTTCTCGCTGGCTTTAAGCAAGTATTCCAATGCTTTATTATAATCTTTGCGAACATAAAAAAGCCAACCCATGCTATCTAATATATAGCCACTGTCAGGTTTAATCTCAAGTGCTCGCTCAAGCAGTTTCTCAGCATCATCAAGCTGGACGCCCTGCTCAACGTAAGTGTAACCAATAAAATTCAAAACCGTAGCATCATCAGGGTTTTCTTTTAGCAGTCCCTGCATTACCGCAATACTATCCTGGGCCTGTCCCATATCGTTGTAGACCACACCAAGGGCAAAACGAAGTTTGTAATTGTCAGGATGCTGTACCAGAGCCTCTTTGAGAATATCCAAGGCGCCGTGATCATCGCCCTGTTTTTGCCGCAAGGAGGCGAGCATCCGAGAGAGCCCCGCCTTGGCCGGATATTTCTCGACCAGACCACCAAGCACCTCCTCACAAGTCTTAAATTCTTCCCGCCCCTCATAAATAAATGCGGAATGAACCCGGGCATCATAGTAGAGGTCGTCCGACTCAGGGATTGAGAGAAAGAGTCCTAATGCCTCATCTTGCCGTTCCAGGGCCTCGAGACTTGAGGCCAGATAGAAAGTAATGCGGTAGCGGTCATGGTGCTCATCATGCAACACTTCCAGGATCTCGGCCGCCCGCTGATATTTACCCTGCTGGAAGTAGATCAGAGCAATTTTGATATTAATACTGGGCGGAACCTCCCCCTGCTCTTTAAGACGCTGAAAAATAGTCAAGGCCGCATCGAGACTGCCGTCACCGACCAACAACTGCCCAAGCCTCTCAAGGGCCTGCCGATCACCACCATCAATCTTAAGCAACTTTTGATAAGCTGAGACTGCAGCTTCGCGGCGCTCAGTAAATTCATAAATCAACCCAAGACTAAGCCAGGCGTCAGCCATCTCAGGTTCAAGTTCCAAGGCCTCATTGAAATAACGTTCAGCCTCAATGTAAAGTTTTAACTCGGCATAAATTTTCCCCTGATAAAAAGGTGCCAGCACATCATCTGGCTGCTTTTGTCTGTAGGTTCTTAAGAGCTCTAAAGCCTTCTCATACTCTAATGTCTCAACATATAGAGCAACCAGATAAAAGAGTGCTTCACTATCATCTGAGTCCTCGGCAATTAACTCTTCATATTGCTTGACGGCTCTATCCTTATCCCCGGTCAGAGTATAAATTCCAGCCAACAGACGCCGTGCCCGTTGACTCTGGGGATCAAGCTCCAAGGCAACCTCTGCATGAGCCAAAGCATCACTTAGCTGACGGTGTTTGAACATAAGATCAGCCAGTTCAAGACGTAAATAAAGAGACCCCGGATCTGCTTTAACAGCCCGTCCGAGGCTCTGCAGAGCTGCAGCCCGAGCCTCATTGCTGTTTTGATAGCGCAACCAATTAAAAACGGAAAAGTAGTAGAGTGACTCAGAAGATATTCCGCCGGGAAATGCCACAACCGAGTTGGTCAAAGTCATTGTGACCTGTCGCTCTTTCGGCACCTGGGTAGCCCCGCAACCAAAGAGAAATGTCGCCCCTAACACCCAAAAGAGTAAAGATATCGACAACAACATCAGGACTCTGTAAGCCGACCCAGCTTGACCATAAACCAAATCTGATAAACTTTTAAATAAATTTTCTTTTCGCAACATTAATCCTTTCAACAACTAACGGACGCGGCCATTTTTCACCTTAAATGAGGTGAGCTCAACGTAACACTCGCTGGCTTTGTCTGGGTAATCGTAAAATGCGATCATAAAAGGTAACTCGCCGCCATTAGGCGGCAGATTGACGCTGGCATTTTCAAGCATCGTTAATTTGTCACTGTCTAAAAGATCAAGTTCCTCTTCTGAAAAACTGACCCCTCCAGCAGTTACGACCTCGGCCACGATCTGACCGGCACTATCCACTAATACTCCCTTAATCTTAAGATCTGTCACTAACTTCGGCGAAGTATTAACAACCTTACCCCGCAGGACAACGACTACCCGATCGGAAGGCAAACGTAAACGCTGGTTCGAAATCTCCAGCAGTTGCAGGTGTTTTACCATATCAACCGAAAAACGCTGCCACAAACCATAACCGGCCCACAACGCCAGACTAAACACCAGAAAACAGGAAAGAGTCAACATCAAAGTGCGTTTCTGACTACCAGCCGGAGTTGCACCAGGTCCAGATTTAAAAACTGACTTTTTCTTACCCGAAAGTTCGACCTCAACCGGCGTAAACACCTCAGGACCAGCCTCAGAGGGTTCAGGAGCTAACTCTTCTCCCTCATCTTTGAAATCGAGCAAACCCGAAAAATCATCATCACCATCATTCTGGGTCTCTTTTGGGCTTTGCCGATTGCCGAGACTCCCCCCAGAGTCAACCTCTTCATCATCCAAACTATCAAACTCGATTTCACCTAAATCGATATCGCCAATATCCAAAGCCAGCTCTTCGATTTCAGACTCCGGATTATCTGGCCCCTGCGGGACTGAAGCGGCCGCTTCATCCTCCGGCGCTGACTCGACAAATGAATTAAAGTCACCATCATCACTGCCAAAATCATCCGCCAGTTCAAAGATGGCATTATCAGAAGCAGTACCCCCCGATGTACCTTCATGCTCTCCGAGATTTTCAGCAGCGGCATCATCTGTAGATGAAAAAAGCTCATCGACATTGAGTCCGAACTCCGCCTCAGGCTCTGATTCTGGCCCAGACTCTGATTCAATATCAAGACCCGCTCCAACCGCCTCAAAACCATCATCTAATTCCTGATCGGATACGGTGTCGGGAGTTGCAGGGGGCTCTGAAAAGAGATCATTTTCTGTAAACTCATCTAGGCCACCATCAACGGCATCAGCCTCAACCTTACCTTTGACACCAAGCAACAGGTCAGTCTCATCAGTTAAAGCCCCAACATCCCCCTGCGAGGTAAAAACAAACTCCTCCTCACACCGCGAACAACGGAGATTTATCTCGGTATTTAAATCCAGATTCTCATCAGGTAAATTGAATTTCGTCAAACAACGCGGACAAGTTACAATCATGACTTAGACCACCACTAAATTAGACATTTATTAAACTTCATGCAAACAAACCTGACTTTATAGACAAAACCGCACCCTCTTTGCAAGAAAATATTGCCAACTTCACCCTGCACCCTTAATAGCAAATCAGCCGGACTCCTCTAACAGGGGCGGCAATGAAGCCAAAAAAGCCCGCTGACGAAACTCCTCGACCGCGTTAGGGCCAATGGTTTCGACTTCAAAATAGAGACCACCAGAAAAATCTGCACGCAACCGCCCGCGAACTTCTGGCAAGAGTTTACGCAACTTCTGGGCCGCTTGTTCATCGACAACTAAAATCTTCACCTGCAACCCCTGACTACCAACTACCATCTGGGCCCCCAACGGACCTAAAGCTTCAAGGTCAAGATAAATCATCAGCGTATACATGCTTCGACCAGAACTTTTTTCAGCTCCACCATCACTGGTCAATTGCAACCAGAGGTCACTGAAACTGCCCCATCCCGCCAAAGGCAGCAGCAACATAAAATCACTCTCACCTCGAAGACCTGGGTTATTTAGGGTCTGGTTCAGCTCCACCATATCCAACAGTGAGTTAAGAGATGCCCGTAATTTTCCAACCAACTCTTTTACGTTGGTTCCTGATTTCATCAGAGACTCTTCCAGAGGACCACCATCAAGCCCTGCCAACAAGCGCATCAGGCTCTCTTTCACAGTTGTCGGCTGACGCCCGGCGGCTAAGCGAACTTCTCTTTCAGTGCCTGTCAACAGCAGAGTCGCAAACTCAGGTTCATGGAAAAGGCCCAGTTTTTCAAATGGCAACCCAACCCCAGTACGAAGATCGTTGATCAAGTTTGCGGCCGAAAAACGGGCGGTTAAATTTTCCAACAGATTACGAGTTGCAAATGGCAGTTGCAGGGTTTTATCTGACAAAAGTTCTTGAAGAAAGCTCAGCTTTTCAGAGAAGAGATTTGGTTTCGTCACCATCTCACTTAAACTCTCGCGCAGTGACTGCGGGAGCACGTCGACTCCACGGTCAGACGAACTCAGCTGAATAAATGGTTCGACACTATCCAAGCGCACCGTCAATAAACCGGGTGTCGCTGACGGCACGGAACCTCTTGCAACCACCTCAGAACCGGCAATTTCCAGGAGCAATTTCTCTGGGCCCAGAACCTCGATCAAGCGCACCGT
>DAOWHJ010000173.1 GCA_030641485.1 Pseudomonadota bacterium | reverse complement strand
TTCTCGTCAACGGAACAGCAAAGACAGTGGGTCGACTGGCAGGTGTTATGCGCCAGATTCAGACCGGCTATCTCTACACCTACGCATTCGCAATGTTTATCGGACTGACCGCACTGCTCGGTTGGCTGATCTGGCTGCGTTAGCTCAGGGACGAACATGGAATTTTCGCAACATCTGTTAAGCATTTTAATCTGGCTGCCGATCATCGGCGGCGCAGCGCTGATTGTTATCGGCGATGACAAGGATGCGGCGTCTTCGCGCGCCGGAATAATGCGTATCGCTGCGCTGGCAGTTTCTACGATCACATTCCTGCTCAGTATTGTGCTGTACGTTGGTTTCGATAACGCTGCCATCGGCATGCAGTTTGTCGAGAAGGAAGCCTGGGTACCATCGCTTAACGTATTTTATTCATTGGGTGTTGACGGCCTTTCCACACCGTTGATTCTGCTAACGACGTTTATCACACCGCTGGTTATTATCGCCGGTTGGGACACGATCAAGAATCGCCCGGCACAATACTTCGCGGCGTTCCTGATCCTCGAAGGACTGATGATCGGTGTGTTCTCGGCACTTGATGCGTTGCTGTTCTATGTCTTCTGGGAAGCGATGTTGATCCCGATGTTCCTCCTGATCGCAGTTTGGGGTGGGGCCCGTAAAGATTATGCTTCAATTAAATTCTTCCTTTACACTCTTTGTGGTAGTATCTTTCTTCTGGTTGCCATTGTTGCACTCTATACCAAGACCGGGACCTTTTTCATTCCGGCCCTGATGGATCAAGAATTCTCGTTCGCTTATCAAATGTGGATCTTCTTGGCTTGCGCTCTGGCCTTCGCCATCAAGATTCCGATGTACCCTCTGCATACCTGGCTCCCGGCGGCTCATGTCGAAGCTCCGACTGCAGGTAGTGTTATCCTGGCCAGTGTTCTGTTGAAAATGGGTGGCTACGGATTCCTACGTTTCTGTCTGCCCATGGCTCCATCTGCGACGATTTTCTGCATGCCATATATGATTGCCCTGTCGTTGATATCAATCATCTTTGGTGGCTATCTCGCCTTGGGCCAGACCGACATCAAAAAGCTGATCGCTTACTCCAGTGTGGGTCATATGGGGTTTGTTACTCTGGGAATATTCCTGCTTAACGATCAGGGTTTAAAGGGTGCCATCTTGCAGATGATTAACCACGGGATTACCACCGGCGGACTTTTTATTATGGTCGGGATGATCTACGAGCGCACCCATAGTCGTGAGATAGCTGATAACTCAGCTTTGGGGATGATAATGCCGGTCTATGTCACATTCCTGGGAATCTTCTGTCTTTCATCATTGGCTTTTCCGGGTACCAACAGTTTTGTCGGGGAATTTCTGGTTTTGCTTGGGGCCTTTAAAAAGAGTGCTGTAATCGGCTTTTTGGCAATTCCGGGTGCGATTTTGGCGGCGGCCTATATGCTGCGCCTGTTGCAACGGATGGTCTGGCACGATTCGGATGGTCACGCCCACCATCACGATGCAAGTGCTGGTGGTGAGCATGCTCACAAATTGACAGATCTGAGTTTTCGCGAGCTCACAATGGTTGTGGTGCTGGCTTTTTTTGTCTTCTGGATTGGTCTCTATCCGGCCCCACTGTTAAAGATTATGGATGCCAGTGTTGCGCATCTGTTGCAGCAGATCTCAGCTGCAGGTGCAGCCGCGCCAGTTGACCCGCACGCAGGACACCATTCTCTACTTGAAATTGGCAATTGGTTCAAACAAGTAGTCGCATTATAATGGTTACGGTAAATATTCAGTTGCTTACTCACTATAATTTACTTACAGGTAAACAAAAATGCAAGTAATGCTTATCCTTCCTGAACTTGTTCTGATTGTTACGGTGCTGGTTCTTTTTGCGGCATCACTGAAAAATCTAAAAGGTGCGGCCTTATCCCGTATTGCCTTGACCGGTACCTTTTTGACTCTGGTGGCAAGCGTACTTAGTGGTTGTGCGTCAGGGACCATTTTTGCTGGAGCCTATCAGGTCGATACGCTGTCGCAGTTGATAAAATTTCTTCTGTGTGGTGGACTTTTTTTGCTTTTTGTAATGTGTCGCAGCTTAAGTGGTATCGAAGAGGAGATGCAGAGCGAGTTCTACCTTTTTCTTTCCTTGAGTACCTTGGGCCTGGTGATGATGAGTAGTGCCGTTGAGCTACTGACGATCCTGGTTTGTCTTGAGATATCATCATACGCACTCTATGTCGTCATCTCTTTTCGTCGGAGTGAGGGTCAGCGTACCGAGGTTGAGGCCGGAATTAAATATGTGCTTTTCGGAGCCGCCGCTACCGGTATTTCCCTTTTTGGTATAAGTTATATTTTTGGTTTGACCCATTCGACCTACCTTGTCGATATCAGTGCTCAATTGCCAAAACTGCTCCAGCATGAGCCCATGGCAATAATTGGTATGGTACTTATGCTGACCAGTTTTTTCTATAAATTGGCGCTTTTCCCAATGCACGCTTGGACTCCGGATATCTATCAGGGAGCCTCAAATGAGACCACTACATTCATTGCAACTCTGCCCAAGATTGGTGCCGCAGCCCTCCTGATTCGTTTGGTCGCAATGACTGGTACCGGGATCACGGAGTTTACCTGGGTTTTGGTCGTACTTGCGGTTCTCTCAATGACATTTGGTAATTTGGCCGCGCTAGTTCAGGATGATATTAAGCGGCTTTTAGCTTACTCCAGCATTGCTCATGCTGGCTATATGGTGATTGGCCTGCTTTGTGGGAGTCAACTCGGTATGGCGGCGGTGATCTACTACATTGCCGGTTATGTTTTGATGAATCTGGCCTGCTTTGTGGTGATCTACTACATTGCACCGGGCGGTGAAAATATTGGCTTCGATGATCTTAAAGGGCTGCACCGGCGCTCGCCGATTCTCGCCTTTACCCTGGCGGCCGGAGCCTTTGGTATGGCCGGAATTCCACCAACTGTGGGTTTTACCGGGAAGTTTGTTATATTTACGGCAGCCTTGGAAAAGGGATTTTATGGCTTGGTTGTAATTGCTATGATTAATGCTGCGATCTCAGCCTTTTACTACCTGAAACTTGCTCGGGCCGTTTATTGTCAGGGCGATGAGGGTGAAGTTGAAAAAATAGAGCTTGGTTTTGGGGTAAAGGTCTTTGGTTTTTTGCTTATTGCAGCAATCATTCTGCTTGGGATCATGCCCCAGGGATTAATGCAGATTGCGGATCAGGCCGTGGCAGCACTTTTGTAGGGTTAAGTGTGAAAAGTGCTTTCAAAAAAAGGGCAGTGAAAACTGCCCTTTTTTTATGGTAAATTTTGCAAGAGTGGTTGAAAAGCGATTTGCTTTTATGGTAGAAGCTGATCTGGTAAACCATTGTCGATTAATTAATTCTCCGATCTTAATGGGTAGCTTGAGTAAATCAGGACTTTTCAAGGTACCATAAGATTAATGCATTCGTGAAAAGTCACGGGATGGCCGAGTGAAAACTGCAACATCGCAGTACCTCAAAATTTTTGCGACGCCATTAAGATTAGCCAAGGATGAAACCCCTTGTTACTTAAAACTATCAGCATAAAAAATCTGCTGATTGCACTAATCATACTTCTTCTTATTGGGATTATAGGCCCTGGCGATTCTGGTGCTGCTGGTTCCAAGGTTCCTGCCGAAAAGAGGTATCTAGTAGCTAAAAAAAACTACACCCGGTTTATGGCAAATTCGAAGGATTGGGGTCAACGCCGCCGTTGGGAGACCTTAATTAAAGAGTTTGATACGCTGGCTCGGAACTATCCCCATAGCAAAAGGGCCGATGATGCCCTTTACCTGTCTGCAGGTCTCTACTCATCACTTTACAACTACTCTGGCTGGTCGAGTGATCTTCAGCAATCAGCAAAGCGCTATAAAGTGCTACTCAAGAGTTACCACCAGAGTCGCTTGGCCGATGATGCCCTCTTTAATCTAGGTTTGATCTCGTTAAAACTCAATGATCAGAAGCGTGCCCGTGAGTCGTGGCAACGCTTGCTTAAAGAGTACCCCAATTCAGATATGCGGAGTCGGACCAGGGCTCAGTTGGGAAAGCTAACTTCGGTAAAAACTGTTACCTCGATTGGGGTTCCGAGAAAACAAGCCCGGGTGAAAAAGTCACAATTTAAAAAAAAAGCTCGGCGGAAATCCATAGCTAGGGTAATGCCGAGAAAGAAAGCCAATTATAGAGGCAAAGCCCGGGTTCTTGACCTGCGGCACTGGTCATCTCCGACCTATACCAGGGTGGTTATTGACTTAGACAGTGAAATACAGTTTACTAAAGGAATTCTTAAAGATAAGCATAATAGCAAGAAGACCAAGTCAATTTATCTCAATCTTAAAAATTCTGTAATTCCAGAGATAAGTCGCGAAATTGCAATTAATGATGGTATCCTGCAACGGGTTAAAATTGCCCAGTTTAACGCAAATACTGTACGCGCTGTAGTTCATGTCGGAAAGATTGATCACTATAAAATTTTTGCTCTAAGCAATCCACCTAGAATTGTTATTGATGTTATTGGTGGCGATTATAAAAAAGCTGGAAGGCGGGCCAAAAAAAACTGGTCGGGGAAAAAGAATACTCAGAAACCTAACTCCTTGAGCTTGGCCCAACAGCTGGGGCTTGGGGTCGGAACTATCGTTCTTGATGCCGGACATGGGGGGAAAGATCCTGGAGCTCTTTCTCCGGGGGGCTCCCAGGAGAAGGATGTCGTTCTCGACATCACCAAAAGACTACGTGATATTTTGCAAAAGCGGCTCAAATTTCGGGTCATAACCACCCGAGATACAGATCGCTTTATCCCGCTTGAGGAGCGTACGGTTATTGCCAACACTAAAAAGGCGGACCTGTTTATATCTATTCATGCAAATGCCAGCCATAACCGGCGGGTCCACGGAGTTGAAACCTATTTCCTCAACCTCTCTACAGATAAACAGGCGATGGAGCTTGCAGCGCTTGAGAATGCAACTTCAACCAAGAATATTGGGCAGCTACAATCTATTCTTAACGACCTTATGCAGAATTCAAAAATCAAAGAATCAAGTCGTTTGGCCGGCTGCATTCAATCATCACTGGTTGGGACATTGCGAAAATCTTACAGTAAAGTTAATGACCTTGGGGTTAAACAGGCTCCATTCTATGTTTTGATTGGGGCTCAGATGCCGAGTGTCCTGGTTGAGGTCTCTTTTATCTCAAACAAGATGGAGTCGCAGCGCTTGGCTTCACCTGCGTATAGACAGAAAATTGCCGAAGGCCTGGCCAACGGTGTGCAAAAATATATTAGTGAAATTAAACTTGCCCGACTACAACGGCGGTAACCCTTATGGAGGTATGCAGAGATGATTGAACAAAAATTTGTATTGCGCGACGATGAGATTCCGCGGCAGTGGTATAACCTGGCCGCAGATTTGCCTTCACCTATGCAGCCGATGCGGACTCCTGATGGCTCCCTTGTAACCCCGGAAATGATGACTCCGATTTTTCCAATGAATCTGATTGAGCAGGAGATGAGTCAAGAGCGCTGGATTGATATCCCGGAACCACTTTTAGCTCTTCTTTCAAGCTACCGCCCGGCCCCATTGAAGCGGGCAATCAGACTTGAGAAGGCCCTGGGAACTCCGGCCAAGATCTACTACAAGGACGAAAGTACATCCCCTGCGGGAAGCCATAAACCTAATTCAGCCCTGGCTCAGGCCTGGTACAATAAAGAGTTTGGCACCAAACGTTTGACTACCGAAACTGGGGCCGGACAGTGGGGCAGCGCCCTTTGTTACTCATGTGCCTTGGTTGGTTTAGAGTGTAAAGTTTTTATGGTCCGAATTAGTTTCGATCAGAAACCTTATCGCAAAATCCTGATGGAGACCTGGGGTGGAACCTGTATTCCGAGTCCGAGCAATGAGACCGAAGCCGGGCGCCGTTTTCTCGAGCAATTCCCCGACACCCCTGGTAGTCTCGGTATGGCTATCAGTGAGGCGGTTGAGGCTGCGGTCAGTGACAAAAGTGGTAACACGAAATACTCCCTCGGTAGTGTCTTAAATCATGTGATGTTGCATCAGACTATTATCGGCTTAGAGGCGAAGAAACAACTTGCATTAGCCGGGGTCAAAAAGCCTGATATTGTCATTGGCTGTGCTGGTGGTGGGAGTAATTTTGCCGGTCTCTCATTTCCATTTGTGAATGATAAAATTAACGGTGCCGATATTACGATTATTCCGGTTGAACCGCAATCTTGTCCGAGTCTGACCAAGGCACCCTTTGCTTACGACTTTGGCGATACTTCGGGCCTGACCCCGTTATTGGCCATGCATACCCTAGGTCATAATTTTGTCGCTCCCCCGCTTCATGCTGGTGGTTTGCGTTACCATGGTATGGCGCCATTGGTGAGTCAGGCCGCAATCGAAGGATTGTTGCAGCCGGAGAGTATTCCGCAACTTGAATGTTATGCGGCGGCGTTGCAATGGGCGCGAACCGAGGGCACAATCTGTGCGCCGGAGACCAGCCATGCAATTGCGGCAACCATTCGCCACGCAAAACAGGCGAAGGAAGAGGGTAAAGAGAAGACTATTCTTTTTGGTTATAGCGGCCATGGAATGCTTGATCTTTCCGGCTATGACAGTTACCTCAATGGCCGCCTTGAAGACTACGAGATCCCGCAGAAGGATTTTGACGAGTCGGTGGCTTCATCCCTTGCAGGGCTTCCTGAAGCGCAGGAGAAACGTACCGGTAAGTGGTAATTTTTCATAAAATAACTTAAACAAAAAAGCGCCTGTTTTATAGGTGCTTTTTTGTTTTACGAGCTCACTGTTTGTGCCGATGGTGCAAATGGCAAGGTTGCAGGGGAGCATGATAAAACTTCTTTTAGCGAAAAAAAAATTAGTTGCAGCAGTAACTTTCTTTCTCTCAGGATGGTTGGTTGCCGGAGTGCTTTTTATTGGTAATCTGACACCGGAAAGTCCGTCGGTAAAAGAGGTTACAACTGCGCACCTTCCAGGTGTTCAGGGAAATGAGCCTAGTCAACTTAGTCAGTCACGGAAAGAGTCTCAAGTTCGCTCCCCGGAGATTGTTGAAGTTGCCGGTACAATTAAGCGCGGTGAGACCTTAAGCTCACTTTTGGGTGATTATTTTAGTGCGCATGAAATTTGCTGTTTGGCAGACGAGTGCGAACATACCTTTCCGGTAAAAGATATCCGGGCAGGACGACCCTACTGTCTGCTCTTTGAGGATGGCTCGTTTAAGTGTTTTACGTATGAAATTGATGCAGAGGAAAGACTACTAATCAACTATGAAGGCGAGCAATTTCAGATTAGCAAAGAGGCAATTAGCTACCAGCTAGAACTTTCCGGCATCTCTGGCACAATTGAGAGCTCACTTTTTTTAACCGTAGCCGATCTTGCGGAAAAACCTGATTTAGCTTGTCGTTTAGCCGATATTTTTGCCTGGGACATCGATTTTATGTGTGATCTGCGTAAAGGTGACTCATTTAAAGTTTTGGTTGAGAAGCGTTACCGTGAGGGTGAGTTTGCCGGTTATGGGGATCTGTTGGCGGCAGAATTTATTAATCGGGGAGAGGTCTTTCGGGCGATATACTATAATGATAATGAGAGATATGCCTACTATGATCCTGATGGTCAGAGCCTGAAAAAGGCTTTTCTTAAAGCCCCTTTAGCCTATAGCCGGATCTCATCCGGTTTCAGCAATCGTCGTTTACACCCGGTATTGAAAATCTATCGCCCACATCGGGCGATAGATTATGCTGCCCCGACCGGCACCCCGGTGCGAGCGGTGGCCAGTGGGGTTGTAACTCAGCGTAGTTACGATCGCAGCAATGGTAATAAAATTCGCCTGCGCCATGCAAATGCCTATGAGACCACCTATATTCATTTGAGCCGTTTCGGGAAAGGGATAAAGGTTGGCAGAAAGGTTGATCAGGGTCGGATTATTGGTTACGTCGGGGCGACCGGTTTGGCTACCGGACCTCACCTTGATTTTCGGGTATTTAAAAATGGCCGGCCGATTAACCCATTAAAGATGGAGCGTATACCCTCAGCTCCACTTGCGAGTCAGGCCTTGCCAGAATTCAAAGTTAAGGTTAAAGAGTACTTTGATTTTTTAGACCACAAATTGACCCTGGAACAAACCACGGAGCAACCATTAGCCGGTGAGCAGGGGTAGTGGGTAAATAGTACCGGAAAAAGGAGTTGATAGTGATGAAAAGTTTTCGAAAAGAGTTATGGATTGAGACTTCTGCCCGGCGGGAGTTTATTAATATTACCCCGGATGTCGATCTCTGCCTGCAAAAAAGTGGCATCCAAGAGGGATTGGCACTAATTAACGCAATGCACATTACCGCCTCGGTCTTTATCAATGATGATGAATCAGGCCTCCATTACGATTTTGAGGTTTGGCTGGAAAAATTGGCACCGCACTCCCCAACTTCACAATACCGTCACAATGGCTATGAAGATAACGCCGATGGTCATCTGAAACGTCAGATCATGGGTCGGGAAGTGGTCGTTGCCATCACTGAAGGCAAGCTCGACTTTGGTCCTTGGGAACAGATCTTCTATGGTGAGTTTGACGGTAAACGGAAAAAGAGGGTGTTGGTGAAAATTATTGGTGAATGATTGAGTAGATAGGGGACAGGGGACGTTGCTGCTTTATTGCTTTATGCCCTGTTCGATCCAGCTTCTTAGTTTTACATTCTCATTAACCAGTTGTTCTCCTTTATGAAAAGAGCGTGTTACCGACGAAGACCCAATGTTGAGATAACGACCAACCTCTGCACCTGAACTACGCAACATTTTTACTCCACAATAGCAAAATAAATTACGTGCTTTAGCAACTCTATTTTGTCGTCCGCGGTTCAACAGCCCCTGATCCGTAAGTCGATAACATACCTCAATTAGCTTCTGTAACTCTATCAAAGTCATCTTTACTGTTTGGTTAGGCTCCAGCAATCCTTCTTGCCTAAGGCTTGCTACAAACTCACTGCTGCCAAGAATGCGATCATCAAAATCTAGAGATTTTTCTGCTGAGGCATTATTACCTTGACTACGTCGCAAACCACCACCTGACAAATCCGGTAATTTACCTGCCTCAAGACCGTCTACTATAAACTTATGGTAAGCCCGACGGGCAGGTACAAGTTTTTCACCAAATAGACCAAGGACAGAATCCAGAGGCACACCTATGCCAAGCTGTTTTCCCATTAACTCAGCATATCCAACGTCCCCTTCGGCCTATCCTGCAATTCCTTTTAGAAAAACTCTCAACGGAGCGGGGTAACCTTCGACCGTCAGTGATGGGTTGTTTGGATCAATAAAATCATCATACGATTCAAAGGTCATCCACTCGGTTCGGCGCTGCTCTTTGTTGCTCATCGAATGAGAGCAGAAGATCTCAACATCGACAAAGCCTGCCCTTAACATCCAGTTTTTTATACATGTCGCAGTAGGTATGAAATATGTCCCGGGAGCCTTGGCATAGCGGTGTTCAGGGAAAAGCGCCACCGGCGTATCACCCGGTATCGCCTGAGATTCAACAATAAGAGTTCCACCTCTTTTCATGCTTTTTTTCACCTCTTTCAAGGACTCAAGGGGAGAGATGCGATGATAGAGGATTCCCATGAGAAAAACTACGTCAAAAGAGTTGACAAACAGGCCGAGCTGCTCAACTCCGAGAAATTCCATGTGGAGATTTGTGAGCCGGGCAAAGCTGTTTAAGGTTTGAAAGGTGAAATAGTGTTGGAGGTATGGTTCAAAGCCGATAACTGCTTTAGGTTGATGTGGAGCCATTCGGAACATGTAATAGCCGTTGCTTGAACCGATGTCAGCAATAACCTTATCCCTCAAATCAGGTAGAGAAGGTAAGACCCGGTCCCATTTTCTGCAGCTCCGCCACTCAGCATCTATATCGATGCCAAAAACTTTATAAGGACCTTTGCGCCACGGTATGAAATTACGCATCACTTTAGAGACCTGATCATACTCATCTCGGTTGATGTCTTCACGTCGACCGATGGTTACGATATCTCGGGCAAGATCAAGAAAAGAGGCTTTAAGGTGACGGACG
>DAOWHJ010000161.1 GCA_030641485.1 Pseudomonadota bacterium | reverse complement strand
TGCTGGAAAATGCGGTCGAAAAAATGATGCAGAGCCGGGTAAGTCGCCTCTTCATCCATCGTCAAGAAGCACAGCAGATTGTCGGGGTCCTCTCGCTCTCAGATGCGGCCCGAATTCGCTCAGGCTCCTGTCTCGCCTGCACTAGTGCTCGGATTAAAGTTACAAAATAGTGTTTACAAAATAAATTTGATTGCGGAATCACTTTGAAGATGCTTGTAAATTTCATTCCTATCGGTTTCGTCGTTTACATTTACGGTTAAATTTAAGGAGATGTATTTTCCTCCTGAGCTGGCATTTGAGTTGTTAACCGTGTGAACCCGGCTCTCTAACGAAACCGTTGCTGCTTTCCTAAGTAATCCCTCATCTTGACCAATAATTTTAAACGTCCAATCACATGGGTATTCGATCTTTAGTTTTTCCATAATATGATTAATTTATGACCTCTAAGCTGGACAGACTGCCTAAAACTCAGAGTCGACAAATGTCAGTGAAAGGCAGCCAGTTACATTTTACGCCCTACGGAAGTGCCCTGGTTAGCTGTGCGAAGGCATCATCCAGTTATGACTTTATTACAGATACTCACGAATCAAAAGTTCGGCAATCTGGACGGCATTCAGAGCCGCTCCTTTGCGAATATTATCAGCTACGACCCAAAGGTTGATACCGTTGGCAATCGATTCATCCTCGCGAATCCGACCGACTAAAGTCGCATCTTGACCGGCCCCATCAATTGCTAATGGATAACGATTTTGCTCCAGGTCATCGACAAGTTCGACTCCAGGGGCACGCTCCATCAATTCACGAACTTCTTCAACCGAGATTTTCTCATCAGTTTCGACATTGATTGATTCGGAGTGACTAAAAAAGACTGGAACCCGAACGGCAGTGGCAGTTACCCCAATCGAATCATCAGCGAAGATTTTTTTAGTCTCGCGCACCATCTTCATCTCCTCTTTTGAGTAACCATTCTCAAGGAAGACATCGATATGAGGTAAGCAGTTAAATGCGATCTGATGCGGATAGACATTTATCGGCAACTCAGACTCTTGGTTAAAAAGGGCATAGACCTGCTTTTCAAGCTCATCAATAGCTTTTTTGCCGCTGCCGGAAACCGCTTGATAGGTAGAGACGACAATCCGGCGAATCCCAACCGCATCGTAGATCGGTTTCAAGGCGACAACCATCTGAATTGTTGAACAGTTCGGATTGGCAATAATCCCCCGTGTTTTATACTCAGCAATTGCACCAGGATTAACTTCGGGCACCACCAGCGGCACATCGGCATCCATCCGAAAAGCATTAGTGTTATCAATTACGACCGCACCACTTGCGGCAGCCGCTGGAGCAAAGGCTTCACTGATTGAACCTCCGGCCGAAAAAAGAGCAATATCGACCCCGACAAAGGAGTCTTCAGTCAGTTCTTCGACTATATATTCAGTCCCCTTAAACTCGTAAGTTTTCCCGACCGAGTTGACTGAGGCTAAAAGCTTCAGCTCTGACACCGGAAAATCCCGGGCTTCCAGAGTTGCAATCATCTCATTTCCAACCGCACCGGTGGCACCGACCACAGCAACACTATAACCTGCTTCGTTCATTTAGTTCTCTCCGTTAAGTAGTAATAATTTTGCAACTGCTCAGCTAGAATCTTTTTAACCACAGAGAACCCAGAATTCACAGAGAAGGGTATTAATGGTCTCTGTCAACTCTGTGTTCTCTAGTGAGTACAAAGAACGGGTGGTTTAAGATTTTAAATTAATGCTGAGTTGTCACCTTTTCTCATTTTTCCATAAGACGTTTGCGCCAATGTTGAATAAGACCACCATCATCCAAAAGTTTCTGCATAAAATCGGGCACCGGTCGCGCTTGAAACTCTAAACCACTGGTTAGATCTTTAATCATACCCGTAGTAGAATCAATGCTCACTTCATTTCCATCAGCAATTGCCGCAGAAGCTTCCGCTGATTCGAGGATCAGAAGTCCAGTATTAAAAGCATTACGATAAAAAATCCGCGCAAATGTCGGAGCTACCACACAATCCACTCCAACCGCTTTAATCGCAATCGGCGCATGCTCCCGGGAAGAACCGCAACCAAAATTTTTACCCGCAACAATTATATCTCCGACCTTAACCTTGCGGGCAAAACCGGGATCCGCATCTTCCATGCAATATTTGGCTAATTCTTCAGGATCTGAAGTGTTAAGATATCGGGCCGGGATAATTGCATCAGTATCAACATCATCACCAAATTTCCAGGCTTTTCCTTGAATATTATTCATAAATCTCCCTTTAAATCTCTTCAGGTGTCGCGATACGCCCCATAATCGCACTCGCAGCGGCGACCGCCGGATTACTCAGATAGACCTCACTTTCAGGGTGGCCCATACGACCAACAAAATTTCGGTTAGTCGTCGCCACGGCCCGTTCTCCAGCGGCTAAAACCCCCATATGGCCACCAAGACAGGGGCCACAGGTCGGCGGTGAAATAAGTGCATCAGCATCGAGAAAAATTTCGGTTAAACCCTCTTTAATCATCTGTCGATAGACATCTGGAGTTCCGGGAATAATCAGTAGTCGCATAAATGGAGCCGCTTTTCTGCCCTTAAGCAATGATGCAGCCAGACGAAAGTCCTCAATTCGACCATTTGTACAAGAACCGATCACAACCTGATCAATTGCAATATTATCGGCTGCCGCCTGATCGACCGAGCGACTTTTATCCGGCGACGGCGGATAAGCAACCTGGGGCCTTATCGCGGCAACATCAATTTCGATCGTTCTGCAATAGGCCGCATCCGGGTCACTTGCAAACAGGGTGTAATCACGTTGGGCCCGGGGCCGAACATAATCCAGGGTTATTTCATCAGGCGCTATAATCCCGTTTTTAGCGCCCGCCTCAATCGCCATATTTGCCATCGACATACGTCCATACATCGGCAATTCGTCAATCGCTTCACCGGTCATCTCAATCGCCTGATAGAGCGCACCGTCAACTTTAAGTTGGCCGATGGTGTATAAAATCAAGTCCTTACCTTCAACCCAAGCTTGAGGTTTGCCATGATAGACGACCTTGATGGTCTCGGGAACCTTAAACCACACCCTGCCAGTTGCCATTGCCACCGCCAGATCGGTGCTACCAACACCGGTTGCAAACGCACCTAAAGCACCATAGGTACAGGTATGCGAATCGGCTCCGACAATAAGATCGCCCGGCAAAACCAACCCCTGTTCAGGCAACAATACATGCTCGATACCAACCCGACCAATCTCAAAATAGTTTTTGAGATCATGTTTTTGGGCAAACTCGCGCACAAGTTTAGCCTGTTCAGCCGATTTAATATCCTTGTTGGGGGTAAAATGGTCGGGAATTAAAATCACCCGTTCGTTATCAAATACTGTCTTGACCCCAAGTTTTTCAAATTCATCAATCGCGATCGGTGCCGTAACATCATTTGCCAAAGCCACATCAACCTTAGCCTCGATCAACTGTCCGGCCTCAACCGCTTTAAGACCGGCATGGAAGGCCAGGATTTTTTCAGTTATTGTTTGTGCCATAAGAGTAGTCCTCTAAACCGTCACTTGCGGACGATTACGCTTTTTATATTCAAGTTTATTAAGAGCATTCATGTAGGCCCTGGCGCTGGCAACGACAACGCAGGTATGAGTGCCCTGACCCATGACCGTCAAGCCCTTCTCCTTAATCCTGACCGTCACCTCACCCAACGCGTCCGCACCCCCTGTAATTGATTTAACCTCATAAGTCAAGAGACGGCTCCGGGTATTGGTCAACTGTTTAATGGTCTTAAAAACCGCATCAATTGCACCATCACCAAATTCGGCCCCATGCCGAGCTTCACCTTCAACTTCAACCTCCAAAGTAGCATTCGGCATCGCCACGGTACCACTATTTACGCTAACAAAATTAAGTTTATAAAAGTGTGGAATCCGAATGATTTCATCCGCGATCAAGGCCTCAATATCCTCATCAAATACCTCTTTTTTCTTATCTGCTAATTTTTTAAATGCCACAAAGGCGGTTTCCACCTGCTCGGGTTCGAGCTCGTAACCCAGGCCCGTAATTTTTTCGTTAAAAGCATGACGACCCGAATGCTTGCCCATCACCAGGCTGTTCTGCGGCAGACCGATCGACTCTGGAGTCATGATCTCGTAGGTCGCTTTGTTTTTCAAAACCCCGTCCTGATGGATGCCGGCCTCATGGGCAAAAGCGTTAGCCCCAACTATGGCTTTATTGGGCTGGACCCGAATGCCGGTCACCTGGCTAACCAGACGAGATGTAGAATAAATCTGCGGGGTAACTACCCCAGTCGCATAGCTCAGATTGTCAGGACGAGTTCTAAATGCCATCACCAACTCTTCAAGTGATGCATTCCCAGCCCGCTCACCAATACCGTTAACCGTACACTCAACCTGTCGGGCACCAGCCTGAATTGCCGCAATCGAATTAGCTGTCGCCAAACCAAGGTCATTATGGCAATGAACCGAAATCACGACCCCATCCCCACCGTTGGGCAAGCGGCCCTTAATCTCATCAATCATCGAAAAATATTCACGGGGGACCGTGTAGCCGACGGTATCCGGAATATTAATAGTGGTTGCTCCAGCTTCAATAACTGCAGTTAAAATCTTAACCAAAAAGTCGATATCGCTCCGAGTTGCATCTTCGGCTGAAAACTCAACATTCGAGGTCAATGTACAGGCGTAGCGTACTGCATCAACCGCCTGATGTAAAACCGCATCAGCCTCCATCTGCAACTTATGTTTCATATGAATTGGAGAGGTTGCAATAAATGTGTGAATCCTAGGATCGGCTCCACCTTTTAAGGCCGCCCAGGCCCGATCAATATCCTGGCGGTTGGCGCGGGCCAGGCCCGCAACCTGACAACCTTTAATTTCATCACTGACCAGTTTAACCCCAGCAAAATCACCCTCTGATGCAATTGGAAAACCAGCTTCAATAACATCGACCCCCAGTTTTTCGAGCTGCTTGGCTACCAATAATTTTTCTTCCACATTCATACTCGCCCCAGGCGACTGTTCCCCATCCCTTAAAGTCGTGTCAAAAATTATTATCCGGTCCATAATACCCTCCATTTTCGATTCCGGTTGAGCACCGGAATCGTGTTAATATACTTAACGTCTAAATTTGATTTAGTCAAAAAAAATCCCCCTGAATTCGGTTAGCGAACTCAGGGGGATTTTTTTGTCGAAAATAAAGTCTGCGTTTAATTAGTATCTGCTGGCACAGTCTCCTCTTCGGCCCCTTGAGTCCGCTTTTTTAGTAGCCCGGTTAGTAGTAGAATAGACTTAATCGGACCGGAAAAAGTGTAAATAAGAGCCAGAGCAAAGAGTGAAATCTGCGGTTCAGCGGCAATCACAATAAAGGTCACAGCCATCATCACTAAAGCAACAAAAGGGGCCCGGCCACTAAAGATAGACTCTTTAAACGCTGGGTACTTAACATTACTGACCATCAAGAACGCCAGCCCATAACAGAGCAGAAGCAAGACAATATTACTCTCGATCCCGGTTGCACCCAGATGCTCACAAATCAGAACTGTAGTCGCCGCCATACTTGCCGCTGCCGGAATCGGCAAACCGTTAAAGCTACCCTTATCACTGGTTTCGGCCTGAACATTATAACGGGCTAGGCGCAAAGCCCCACAGGCAACAAAAAGAAATGCTGCCAACCAGCCCAGACGTCCAAACGAAGAGAGACTCCACTGAAAAATCAATAAGGCCGGGGCTACACCAAATGAAACCAGGTCAGCCAACGAATCAAATTCCATCCCAAAACGGCTGGTCGCATTCATCATCCGAGCGACTTTACCATCAAGAATATCAAAAACATTCGCAACAATAATCGCCGTAGCAGCCGTAGCATAATCGCCCTTAATCGCTGAAATAATAGCAAAAAAACCACAGAAAAGGTTACCCATAGTAAACAGATTGGGCAGTAGGTAGACTCCGCGTATCATATTTGCACCGTCCTCAATGAGTAGAATGGTAGAGAATTAAACATCACTATTTTTAGTCCTAACACATTTAATCGACACTTGGCAAGTAACCGATAATGGTTTCACCTGCCTTCACATGCTGACCGACCGAAACATCAATTTCAGTTTGCGGCGGCAGATAAAGATCAACTCTTGAACCAAAACGAATCAGACCGAAGCGCTCACCTTTCTCCAACATATCATCAGGCTCAACGAAACAGACAATGCGCCGGGCAATGAGACCGGCAATCTGAATAAAAGCTATACGCCGATGCTGTTCATCCTCGATCACAACCAGGTTACGCTCATTCTCTTCAGACGCTTTATCAAGGTCGGCTGAAAAAAACTTGCCCGGCTTGTAGTGTATATCAAGAACTCGACCTGCAGCCGGAGACCGATTTACATGAACATTAAAAACCGACATGAAGATACTGACCTTGATACTTTCGCTCATGCCGGCAAGCTCCGGACCATCAACTTCGGTTACCGAAAGCACACGACCATCAGCCGGAGAAACCACAGAGCCCTCTTTATGAGGCGGAAAACGCTCAGGATTACGAAAAAAGGAGCCGCAAAAAATCGCCAACACCAAGATCAACTTCCAGAGCCAACCCCAACCTAAAAGAAAAAAGATAAGCGTTGCCAAGGAAAAACCGATCACCCAACGATGTCCTTCCGGATGAATTTTGTTCATAATGGGTAGATTACTTAGCTTCAAAATTTACTCCTGAAATAGTTAGTGCCGGACCGAAAACCTGACAATTTTCTTGAGTGCAAGGCAGGCGAGGATTTTAACCACAGGCATA
>DAOWHJ010000061.1 GCA_030641485.1 Pseudomonadota bacterium | reverse complement strand
GGCCGGCATTGACCTTTTGTCAGCATGATAGTGAAATTGTGATTAAAGGCGGGGGGGAGGAAGAGGTTATTAAGACTCAGGACCCCCTCCCTGAGATCGCCAAAGTTATGGAGAAAATGCGTCCGGCTCCGGTACCTGGGCTTCCCGATTTTTATGGTGGGGCAGTTGGTTTTTTTTCGTTTGAGACGGTTAAGGCCTTTGAAAAAATCCCCCATACTGTCGATGATGATGTCGAAGGTGCTGATGCCTGGTTTATGGTTCCGGGGATATTGTTGGTTCACGACAATCTGCGGCATAGCCTCTCACTTATCTGTCTCGTTAAGGTTGCTAACGCGAGATTGGATTCGAAAAAGCTTGGCCTTATTTATCATGATGCGTTGTTAGAGCTTGATGAGGTGGTTCGGCGAATTCGTCAGCCCTTAAACTGGGTTGCCCCAAGCAAAATTTCAGAACCGCTTACCTTTATCTCGAATATGAGTCAGGCTGAATATCAAGAGATGGTGGTTAAGGCGGTTGATTATGTTAATGCCGGTGACCTCATTCAGGTGGTTTTAGCGCAGCGCTTTAAGTGCTTGCAACCACTTGATCCAGCGGCAATTTATCGGGCGTTGCGACTGGTTAATCCATCGCCATATATGTTTCATTTTAATTTTAGTGGTGAACGTCTAATTGGGTCATCACCGGAGCTTTTAGTGCGTAAAAATGGTAGACGGGTGGCCGTGCGTCCGATTGCCGGAACCCGCCCACGAGGTGTAGATGATGCGGATGACAGGCGTCTTTCAGATGAGCTTTTAGCTGACCCCAAAGAGGTTGCTGAACATGTCATGTTGGTTGATTTAGGGCGTAACGATATCGGCCGGGTCTCAAACTACGGTCGGGTTCAGGTTGAAGAGTTGATGAAGGTCGAACGCTATTCGCACGTTATGCATATCGTTTCCCATGTTGAAGGGGAATTGCGAGCTGATCTTGATATGTTTGATACTTTTAGGGCCTGCTACCCGGCCGGGACCGTGAGCGGTGCGCCCAAGGTTAGAGCGTTGGAGATTATTGATGAACTGGAGCCGACCCGGCGCGGTCCTTATGCCGGAGCCGTCGGCTATTTTGGTTTTTCCGGGGATATGGATTTTGCGATTACAATTCGGACCGTAACCGTTAAAGATGGCATGAGCTATTTTCAGGCTGGAGCCGGCATCGTTGCCGACTCTGATCCTGAAATGGAGTATCAGGAGACCATAAACAAAGCCTCGGCAATGCGGCGGGCACTAGAGCTTGCCGCAAAAGGTTGGTAGGAGACAAATTGATGGATATCAAAAAAGCAATTGCTGAAATTGTTGAGTCTAAGTCCTTAACCATTGTGGAGATGGAAGTGGTTATGACCGAGATCATGACCGGCCTGGCAACCCCGGCCCAGATTGCCTCTTTCATTACGGCATTACGGATAAAGGGCGAGACCGTTGCCGAGATCACTGGTGCGGCCCGGGTAATGCGTCAGCATGCAACTCGGATTGAGACCGGCTTGAATTTGGGTGATGGTCGGGAAATTCTGGTTGATACCTGTGGCACCGGTGGTGATGGCAGCCATACATTTAATATCTCAACCGCTACCGCCCTGGTTGTGGCCGGGGCTGGCTTAAAGGTTGCCAAGCATGGCAATCGTTCAGTCTCAAGTAGTTGTGGCAGTGCTGATGTCTTAAAAGCTTTAGGAGTAAACTTGGAACTGGGTCCAGTTCAGGTTGCAGAGTCAATTAAAGCGATCGGGATCGGTTTTTTGTTTGCGCCAATTTTGCACGGTGCTATGAAATATGCAATCGGGCCGCGGCGGGAGATTGGTTTGCGGACCATCTTTAATCTTTTAGGTCCATTGACCAATCCTGCCGGAGCTAATGTTCAATTGCTTGGGGTTTATGATGGTGAGCTTATTTTAACCATGGCTGCGGTTTTGCGAGGTCTTGGCAGTCAGCAGGCAATGGTGGTGCATGGGGCCGGGGGGGTGGATGAATTAAGTCTGGCTGGGCGTAACCGGATTGCCTGGCTCAAAGATGATGAGATCAAAGAACTTAGTCTAGAGCCAGCTGATGTTGGTTTGTCAGAGGCGCCATTGGCTGCTCTTGCCGGTGGTGATCCGCTGTTTAATGCCGAATCATTAAAAAAGGTTCTGGATGGAGAACCAGGGCCTAAACGTGATGTTGTTCTTTTAAACAGTGCCGCACTGTTTGTCTGTGCCGGACGGGTAGATAACTTTCGTCAGGGTGTCGAGTTGGCGGCTGATACTATTAATCAAAAATTGGCTCGGCAGAAACTGGCTGAGCTCGTTGAGTTTAGCCGGAGGATTTAGTGACTGTATTAGAAAAAATTGTGGCCGCAAAACGTTTAGAGGTGGCCAGATTGAAAAAAGAGGGTCTGGCTGCGGTTAAATTGCGTGGGGCTGGGTTTGAACGGGGTGAGCGTCGTTCGCTGCAAAAAGCCCTGGAAAATGTTTCCATAGATTCAGACCGGCCGAAGATTATCGCTGAGATTAAAAAAGCATCGCCGTCGGCTGGGCTCTTAAGAGACGATTTTGATCCGTCTGAATTAGCTCAAGAGTATCAGCATGGTGGGGCTGCAGCTCTGTCGCTGGTGACTGACAACCCCTTTTTTCAGGGTTCACTTGAATGGTTGGCTCAAGTTCGACCTTTAGTTGATTTGCCTCTGTTGCGTAAAGATTTTATTGTTGATTCTATTCAGATCGAGGAGAGCCGCCTTGCGGGAGCTGATGCGATTTTGTTGATCGCTTCAATTCTTAGTGAAAGAGAGCTCGATAGATTTCAAAATATGGCCGCAAAACTTGACCTTGAATGCCTGGTTGAGGTTCGAGATTTAGATGATGCCAAGAAAGTTGTTGCCGTCGGGGCTCCTCTGATAGGGATTAATAATCGCGACCTTGGGGACTTCTCCATTGATCTTAACATCAGTATCGATCTGGTTTCACATTTGCCCGGAGAGTCTTTGGTTGTTAGTGAAAGTGGGATTGAAAAAGCCGCCGATATTAAAAAATTGCAGAGGGCCGGGATTAACGCATTTTTGATTGGGACAAGCTTGGTCAAAGCCGGTGAGAAGCGTGAAAAGTTGCTTCGGGAGCTTATGTCGTGAGTACGATAGTCAAAATTTGTGGTTTGACCAGGCGCCAAGATGTTATGCAGGCGGTAGAGTGTGGAGCTGATCTTTTAGGGTTTGTTTTTGCCCGGAGTTCACGCCAGGTTAAGCCCGAGCAGGTTCTGGAAATTTGTTGGGGATTGCCGGAAAATATTTTGAAAGTTGGAGTTTTTGTTGATGCACCGCTCAAAGAGGTTATCGCAACGGCTACAACCTGCGGACTTGATCTATTGCAACTGCATGGCTCTGAAGATGATGAGTATTGTCGGGCCTTAAGCAGTTTTGATTTGATTAGAGTTTTACGCCTTGGTGGATGTTTGCAGCCGATGAGAAAGCCTTCAACAACAAAGTCATGGGCGACGCTTCTGGATACTTGGCTTCCCAATTTAGCCGGTGGTGGAGGTCGCGTTTTTGATTGGCAACTGGCTTCTCCCTGGGCTGGGAGTCGCTTTATTCTGGCTGGCGGTTTAACCCCGGAAAATATTAAAGATGCAATTCAGCAAACCCAGCCCTTCGGGGTTGATGTGAGTTCCGGAGTTGAGCTTGCACTCGGCATCAAAGATGGCAAGAAAATAGAAAAATTTATCACCGCTGTCAGAGAGGCGGATAAATTATATAACTCATGCACTAATCCAGACATGTACAGGTGAAATAATGGAGAGCGAGAAACAGAGAACCCCTGATGAAAATGGGTACTTCGGTGATTATGGCGGTCGTTTTGTTCCCGAAACCCTGATCGTGGCATTAAATGAACTTGATGATGCCTGGTCCAAGTTTCGTAATGATCCAAGTTTTCAAGAGGAACTTGCGGCTTGGCTTAAAGATTATTGTGGACGGCCGACGCCCCTTTATCGCGCGCGAAAGTTGGCAGCGGCTCTTGATATTAAGGAGATATACCTTAAGCGTGAGGATTTGGCTCACACCGGAGCCCATAAGATCAATAATACCATGGGTCAGGCTTTGCTTGCTTGTCGGATGGGTAAGAAACGTTTGATTGCAGAGACTGGAGCGGGTCAGCATGGGGTGGCCACCGCTACCGCTGCAGCCCTGTTTGGTCTTGATTGTGAAGTCTATATGGGTGAGAAGGACATTGAACGTCAGGCGATGAACGTTTTTCGGATGGATCTTTTAGGTGCAAAGGTGATCCCGGTGAGCTCGGGCAGCCGGACTCTAAAAGATGCTACCAATGAGGCGATTCGTGACTGGGTGACTAATGTGGGCAATACTCACTATATTATAGGTTCGGTGGTCGGACCACACCCTTATCCGGCAATGGTTCGTGATTTTCAGCGGGTTATCGGGATTGAAACGCGGAGTCAAATACTTGAGATGAGTGGGGTCCTGCCTGATGTTGTTTTCGCCTGTGTTGGTGGTGGTAGTAATGCGATTGGGATCTTTCACCCCTTTTTGGAGGATGATCTTGAATTGGTCGGAGTTGAGGCTGCAGGTTCAGGGATTATGAGTGGGGCTCATTCAGCTCCTTTAAGTGTTGGGCGGCCTGGAGTGTTACATGGCTCTTTGAGTTATCTTTTACAGACTGAAGATGGTCAGATCAAGGAGGCCCATTCAATTTCGGCCGGTCTTGATTACCCTGGAGTTGGACCGGAACATAGTTTTTTGAAGGATCAGGGGCGGGCCAAATATATTTCGGTAACCGATACCGAAGCCCTTACCGCTTTGCGACTACTTTGTCGTGTTGAGGGGATTATCCCGGCCTTAGAGAGTGCTCATGCCATCGCCGGAGTAATACAGGAGGCGGAACAACTCAAAGATAAAACCGTAGTTATCAATCTTTCCGGTCGTGGAGACAAAGATGTCGCAACTCTGGCAAAGCTGGAGAGTGGGGAGGATGAAAAATGAAGCGTTTAGAGCAAAAGTTCAGGGAACTGAAAAAAGAGGGGGCTAAAGCCCTTATAACTTTTATTACCGCAGGAGATCCCGATCTTGATGCAACCTGTGATTTAGTCGAAACCTTGGTCGCTGCTGGGGCTGATGTGGTAGAACTTGGCGTGCCTTTTTCTGATCCCTTGGCGGATGGTCCGACAATTCAGGCCGCTTCAGGTCGGGCTTTGGCGCAAGGGGTGACCCTTAAGAAAATTATTGCTACGGTTGCTAAGATTCGTCTCCGTACAGATATACCTCTGGTTTTGATGTCTTACTACAATCCGCTCTTCAGTTATGGATTGGAAGAATTTGTTGCTGATGCCGCTACCGCTGGGGTTGATGGGGTGATCGTTCCCGACTTGCCCCTGGAAGAGTCGTATCTATTACGCTCTCTAGCTGACGGGAAAATTGCCGTTGTCCCTTTGGCCGCACCGACAACCCCGGATGCTCGTCTGGCTAAGATCGTGGCCTCGGGCAGCGGTTTTCTTTACTATGTCACCGTAACTGGGATTACCGGTACCCGCACCAGTTTACCGTTGGAACTTACATCGACCCTAGACCGGGTCAGAAAGATTGCCGATAAACTTCCATTAGCCGCCGGCTTTGGGATCTCAACCCCGGAACAGGCCCGGGTTATCGGTAAACATAGTGATGCGATTATTGTTGGCAGCGCCCTAGTTGAGATTATTGCCACTCACGGTGCGGCAGATAGTGGCCGTAAGAAATTATTTGATTTTGTTGGTAGTTTGCGGCAGGCTTTGGATGCATAGTAACAAAAAATCTAACCGGTGAAGGCATGATGAACTCGCACCCCAAGGGCACTTCCTCTGGGCGTAAAAAGTTATGGGATGGCTAAGTGAAAACCTCAACAACGCAGGATTTCGGAACTTTTTACGACGCCATCAAGGCATTATACTTGACAAGGTTATTGGGTTATGGCAATAGAGCATAATCTTCCGCATCCGAGCAGTTATCGTAAACGTAGCTATCGAGGTCTGGCCGATTTGGCTGAGTTTTCTTTTGCGGTTCAGGTCGAAGAGAGTGATCTTTGGGTAAGTGTTTTAGGTTCCGGCGGAACACTTGGACTGAAAACCTTGGCGCATGAGCGTCTGCTTCACTATCGTGCCCAACTTGTAAGTTTTCTTCAGCGTTATCCCGGTTGGGGTGAGAGTCTCGGTCCGGTGATGGCGGCCGATTACCCTTTAGCCCCTGCTTTGGTGCGGGGAATGATGAGAGCATCTGAAAGTGCTGGAGTTGGACCGATGGCAGCGGTCGCTGGAACTTTAGCCGAAGCTGTTGGCCGCGATCTCTGTGCCGGTTCACTTGGGGTCGTGGTTGAGAATGGCGGCGATATTTTTTTGACTGGATGCCCGGAGTACTCTCTGGCAATTTTTGCGGGTACTTCATCGTTAAGTGGCCGACTGGGGCTCCGGCTTGTAAATTCGGCCCCTTTTGCTTGTGGGGTTTGTACCTCATCTGGTCGAGTCGGCCATTCGTTAAGTTTTGGTCGGGCTGATGCGGTGACTATTGTTGCCGAAAATGCAGCTTTGGCCGATGCCGTAGCTACCGCTATGGCAAATCGGGTTGCCAAAAAGGCTGATCTTGCTGGAGTTGTTGAAAAGGCGTTACTCGTACCAGGGGTAACCGGAGTTGTTGCCATCTATGGTGATGACCTTGCTGCTGGTGGTCAGCTTGAATTAATCGATATATGATGGTGTTGTGAAAAAAATCGATCTACTGCGCTGTGGCAGTTTTTCATGTACTCGACAGACTATTAGGACCAGGAAAAACTTTTATGAAACGAATTTATGTTTTGCATTTTAATCAAAATAACTATGATAAGCCGATTGTCTACCTGCTTATTAAGCAGTTTGATCTTATAATAAATATTTTGCGGGCGGTAATTTTGCCGCGCAAAGAGAGCTATCTGGTACTTGAGATTGAAGGTGAAGAGGCTCTTATTGAACAAGGGGTTGCTTACCTGATCGAGAACCAGGTTGTGGTCGACTCGATTCGGAAAAGTGTTAAGCGAAATGAAGAAATTTGTACCAGTTGCGGAGCCTGCACGGCAATTTGTCCGATTGGGGCGCTCTATATTGAGAGGCCTTCGATGAAGGTTCTCTTCGCACCTGAAAAATGCAGTGCCTGTGGTCTCTGCGTAAATGTCTGCCCACCCCGGGCTATGGAGGTAAACTTTTGAAACTTTCTACTAAAGGTCGTTATTCAGTAAGAGCTATGGTCTCACTTGGCATTCTGTCAGATTCCAATATCGGGCCGGTCTCTTTAAAGCAGATCAGTGAGGTTGAGGGAATCTCAGTGAGTTATTTGGAACAGCTATTTGTACATCTTAGACGTTCGGGCTTGGTCAAGAGTGTGCGTGGTCCCGGCGGTGGTTATCTTTATGCCCGCGAACCGGGAACCATTTTTATTGATGAGATTATGGCGGTCGTTAAAGAGTCGATCAATCCGGTTAATTGCAAGGCTTGTGAACATTATGATGAGGCTGCTTGTAGTTCTGGTGAGTTGCGTAATGCTTGTTGCGTGACGCGCCCAATGTGGGATGAGCTGGATAATAAAATTGGTAATTTCTTGAAGACAATTTCCTTGGCCGACTTGCTCAAGGGCATGCAGCAATAGGTCGATATGTCAGCTGCAAAGCTCTATTTTGATTATAATGCCACGACTCCGGTTGATCCCGCCGTGCTTAAGCTTATGGCTGAGGTCGCTCGGGATAATTTCGGTAATCCATCCAGTGGCCACTGTTTCGGTCGGCCCGGAGCCAAGCTAGTTGAGCAGGCCCGGATTCAGGTGGCCCACCTTCTGCGGGCCGAGTCGGCAGCAGAGATCTGTTTTACCTCAGGTGGCACCGAGAGCGATAACCTGGCCCTTAAAGGGGTGGTTATGCCATTGTTGCTACGAGGGTTGAAACCTCACGTTATTATCTCAGAGGTTGAGCACCCGGCAATTCTTGAGAGCTGTCGATTTTTAGAACAGGCTGGGGCCGAGATAACTCGTCTTAAGGTTGCTGGAGATGGTACCTTAAGCGCTGTGCAGGTTGCAAATGCAATCAAGGATGAGACCGTACTGGTCTCCTTGATGCTTGCCAATAATGAGACCGGAGTTATCTTCCCGTTGCGCGAAATATCTACCATCACCAGGTCACGTGGGGTTTTGCTCCATACTGATGCGGTTCAAGCCCTGGGCAAAGTTGAAATTGATGTCAATGAATTGGGCGTTGACATGCTTTCACTTTCCGGGCACAAGATCTACGGCCCCAAAGGAGTTGGGGCATTGTGGCTCCGCTCCGGGATTGCTCTGGAGCCGCTCTTTCATGGCGGTGGTCAGGAGAGTGGCCTTCGTAGTGGTACCGAAAATATGATTGGTATTGCGGCATTGGGTCATGCCTGTGAAATTTTGAGCGACCGGATGAAAGAAGAGGGTTGTCGAATTGAAAAGCTGCGTAATGAACTCGAATTTAATCTTAATGCAGCTTTGGATCAAGAGCTCATTTTTCACGGTCATCGTGACTTTCGGGTTCCCAATACGATCTCTCTAAGTGTTCCCTATATCGATGGGGAGTCCCTTTTGGCTCATCTTGATCTGGATGATATTGCAGTTTCAGCGGGCTCTGCCTGTTCCAGTGGTGAACATCAAGGTTCACCTGTTTTACGGGCTATGGGCCTCAATTCAGACCTTGCCCAAGGCTCAGTCCGGATCAGTCTCGGGCGCTGGACAGAACCGGATGAGGTTAGTGTGTTTCTTGAAAAATTTACGACCATTGTTCGTCGTCTGTGGAAGATCTCACCTCTCTACCAAAATCGTTAGCAACTTTTAGCGTGGGCAGAAAATCATCTAAATTGAAATGTTTTCCCTGTCCTCTCTATCTTCCCTACCCAAGGGCAAAGTCTGGCAGGAGAAGAAAGTTGACCACGATATTGTTCGGGTGATTTCCGGTATCTCTAATACGGCTCTGCTTCCTGAGAAAGCTGCTGCTGAAACCTTGCGTTTAGTGAAGATGATTAATGCTAGATAGAGAGCAATTTGAGAGGCAGAGGTCAGCTTATGGGTTGGTCTCTGCCTCGTTGAAAATATTTTGATGAGTAGAAAGTCTGAAGAACTAAAAAAAAATTATCGGGTGCCGAATCTTAGAGTTAAAATCAGGCTTTATCTAACGGCTTTGATTGAAGTCCCGCTCTACCGTTTTGGTGAGCTTGGTAATGTTCTTTATACCATCGGCAAGAATATAATGGAGGGTGTAGTTCTCTATACTATGTTCACGATGGCAGAGGGTGAATTGCAGGTTGCCGCCATCTTGGCGGTGGCGGTAAAGTATGCCTACCCGAGTATCTCGGTGATCAGTAGTAATTACACTTCTGGTTTTATAGATCATTTAGAGTCATCTCTTACACCGTTGTCGCAGATTGCCCGGCTTATCAAAGCCCAAATCGGAGTTGGTTGTGGACAGGCATTAGGAGGTATCGCTCTTTTTTGCTGTTTTCCTCCGATATTTATAGGACTTTTTTATGATTTTACTGAGCGCAACTATATTTTGGTTGCGCTCTATCTTTTGCACCATGTTTTAGATGGGTCAGCTCAAATATTGGAAGGACGGAGCTGGTTTAAGCTTATTGAGATTTTACTCAGAAATGGGCGGCGATCGCAGCTTTCCGAGAATTTTTGGGTTATTTATGCGCTCTCTCAGAATGTTCAGCTAATTATGGGGCAGTTTTTTTTGTGGGCAGCTCTGTTTTTGACCTCACTCTATAAGGATCAGCTAATCTCACTGACAATTATGGGGGGCGTTCTTATCGGTCTGCTGCTGGTAGTATCTGCTAAATTCATCTTGCCTTACGTTTACTATCGTAATCTTGGCAAAAATCCTCAATAAAAGGGCTCGGAGGCTGTTATTATTTAATTACATGTTGAAAATCAAACATCTCTCATTTTCCTTCGGCGGTCGCGATGTGCTTAAGGATATATCGGCAAGTTATGAACCCGGTCTTATTCATGGTCTGATTGGCCCAAATGGTTCTGGCAAAACCACCCTGCTAAAGAATATCTGCCGAATTCTCGAGCCGAATAAGGGGAGAGTTGACCTTTTTGGCCAGGATTGTCAAGCCCTGGGGCGGCGGCACTTGAGCTCTTTGGTCTCTCTGGTGCCGCAAAATCCCAAAGTCAATTTTCCGATAACTGTCTATGAACTTGTGAAAATGGGGCGTTATCCACATCTTAAACGTTTTCAGAGTACAAATGAAAATGATTTGCAAGTGGTTGAGCGGGCCTTGCTGGCAACCAATACCGACTCTTTGCGTGAACGCTCTGTGACCGAACTCTCTGGCGGTGAGGCGCAATTGGTTTTAATTGCCCGCGCCTTGGCGACCGAAGCCCAATTGATTCTCCTGGATGAACCGACTGCGAGTTTGGATGTTGGAAATTCTTTGGCGATTATGGAGCTTTTAGTTGAGCTTAAAAAGCAGGGCAAAACCATCCTTACATCAGTGCATGATTTAAACCAGGCCCGCCGTTTCTGTGATACGATAACAATTCTTAAAGAGGGTGAAATTTATTACTTTGGTCCCACCGCTAATGCTTTTACCCGGGCTGCTCTTGAGGATGTTTTTCGAGTCACTTTTGCTCAAATAAATGATGTCCTTGAATTTGACAGTTTATTTGTGTCGGGAGGGAGTGTATGAAGTCAAAAATTCTATTGATTAGTATTTGTGGGCTGGTTGTGTTGTTTGTTTCAGGGCTTAGTTGGGCTGCGGATAACCCTTGGGTTATGCCGGCGACCCCTTTGCCGATGGATCAGTTGTTAAAAGAATTATCTTATGTAAGGGGTGAAAGTCGGCCTGGTGGGGTATGGCCGCGTGAGATCAGTTATCAGCGTCGGGTGATTAATTACCATAGCGACAGTTCTAAAATTGAGCACAAAATCTTCAAGCTTAACCAGGCCCCGCAGAAAATAATTCCACATGCGGTTGGGGTCAGTGAGATTTTATGGGCCATTTGTCCTCGTGAACGTTTGCTGATGTTTAATAAGGTTGCGGCTGATCCTAGGTTTTCGATGCTGGCGGCCGAGTTGGCAGCCACCGGAAGAATTTTTAGTTCAAAGGAGAGTGAACTTATCATTGCGTCTGAGCCCGATCTGGTTCTGACGGTTGTTTTCTCGGATGCTATTTTTAAGCAGAGATTAAGACAGTCTGGGATCAGAACTCTTGATTTGGGGGCTCCCGATTCATTGCTGTCAGTTATAGGGGAGATTAAACTTCTTGGTGAACTTTTGGGTGAGAGCGCTAACGCTGATGCCCTGTTGCAGATTATTGCCGAGAAACAGGCTTTTTTACAGTCAGCTTTGCCAAGGCTTGAAAGACCGTTACGTCTCGTTTACTACGATATGGGGGGCTACATTCCGGGGTTGACATCAAATTTTACTTCGCTTTGTGAATTGGTCGGCGCTGTCAATGTTGGGGCTGAGCAGGGTATCAACTCATGGAGACAGATTGATCATGAAACCCTGCTTAAATGGGATCCAGATATTATTATTGTTCCTTTAGAGAGTAAGCTTGCGGAGAATTTGAAAAATGACCCTCTGCTTTGTCACTGTCGAGCAATCAAAAATGGTAAATTGATGTCAATACCCGGTCTCTATTTACGGACTAATTCCCAATTTATTCTCATGAGTGCAAATCTTCTGGCCGGGATAATTTACCCAGATGAGTATTAAGCAAAACCCCTGGAGTGTTGTCAGTTTAACCCTGCTCTTATTATCGCTTTTGGTTGGCGGGATGGTGATCTCGTTGACTAATGGTTCCTGGGCTCTGACTGGTGGTCGGGTTGCTGAGGTTTTGTTGGCGCAGTGTGGGGTTTTGTTTGAAGTTAAGCCCTCATTGGTGGAGATTGCAATTGTATGGGACGGCCGCTTGCCTCGGGTCCTGACCGCCGCTCTGGTGGGTTTTTCATTGGCTGTTGCCGGGGCAGTTATGCAGGCGATATTTAAAAACCCAATGGCCAGTCCCGGAGTTATCGGGATTAGTTCCGGGGCTGCTTTAGGGGCCGTTTTAGCGCTCTATTTGGGGCTTGCCGCGGTTTTCCCGCAAGCTTTGCCGATCATGGCGATACTTGGGGCCCTTATGACCTTGATTACAGTCTACCTGATTGCCACTAGTGCCGGGCGGACATCGATCGCTACCTTGCTTTTGGCAGGTATTGCCTTAAATCTTATTTTAGGAGCTATAACCTCTTTTGTTATCACTTTAAGTACTAAGGAATTCGATGTCGGCCGGGTTATAGTGACCTGGTTGATGGGTGATCTCAATAACCGTCTCTGGTTTCATGTGCAAATCGTCGCGGTTACAGCCGTGACGGCCCTGATTCTGATTTTTAGTTTTGTCCGTGAATTAAATGTTCTGATGTTGGGTGAGGAGGGGGCTACAAATCTCGGGGTTGATGTTGGTCGGGTTCGAAATGTTCTGCTCCTGGCAGCATCAATAATGACAGGTGGTGCAATTGCCGTGGCTGGGGTTATCGGCTTTGTCGGTTTGGTTGCGCCCCACATGGTTCGGGCAGTCATCGGGCCGGATAATCGTCGCTTGGTTCCTCTGGCGGGTCTTTTAGGGGCTGTTTTCTTGGTTTATGCTGATCTGTTTGTGCGTCTCTATATCCCTGTCGATCTGAAAGTTGGGGTTTTGACCTCGCTTTTAGGTGGACCATTTTTCATCTGGCAGATCATTCGTTATCGTAACCGGTTTGAGTATATGTGATAGGGGGGGGCTAAGTCTATTTTTGCAATTGAGTTGATTTGAAATCGGTGTATGGGGAGTGTCTCTATGTTTGGTTGATGGGGTGCTGAGGGAAGGTTTTTGCTAGATATGTATATAAAAACAGACGGCACGATCGCGTATGCGATCGTGCCGTCTGTTTGATGGCAATACTTAAAACTTAAAGGGCAGTGACATTCTCGGCCTGAGGGCCTTTCTGACCTTGAGTTACTTCCATGGAGACCTTCTGGCCTTCGTGGAGAGTTTTACGGCCACTGCCGTTGATAGCGCTGAAATGAACGAAAACATCACTTGCGCCTTCCTGTTCAATAAATCCAAAACCCTTCTCATCATTGAACCACTTTACTGTTCCTTCGACTAACTCTGACATAACATCCTCTTGCATAGTGTTGCCATAATTTACATGGCGTTGTTAATTGTCAGCGACATATTTGACATCAGCTGACTTCGAATGCGCACATACTACCTTATTTATAATAATAGCGCAAGGGTTTTTTTCAAGTAAAAACAATTTTTATTTGACGACTCTTTTGTGTCATGGTGAACTTGGTAGAATTAAACATTGAAACGGATCTCAATAATATCATTAGGCTGAATAATGTAATCGCGATCAACGACCTTGGCGACACCCTTGCTTTTACACTCATTAAAATTGTGGCAATCCAAGTAATCATTGAAGCTGACCACATCTCCTTTGATGAATCCTCGAGCTAAATCACTATGGATCTTGGCTGCACAACTAATGATGTCAGACTCTTTTTTAACCAGCCAGGCGTGTGATTCTGAGGGGCCGGTAGTGTAAAAGAACATATAGCCCGCTTTCTCGAGAACTTTTTTGATCAACTCTTCGCTATTTTCGCTACCTTCAATTTGGATCACGGGTTTGAGACTAAAAGGGGCGGCGCTTAAGAGTATGGCCTCTTCTTCATGATTGTAGTCTGCATCACAAAGCGGAATCTCATCTTCCAGTTTAAGTAACGCGTTCTGGAGAAGCTCTTTTTCCGGGTCACTTTCAGCTCGTGCCAGTCGAATTTCAAGCTTTTCAATGTCGATGATGAGCAAGTCTAGGATGTTATCCTGGGGAATAATGATTGCGTCAACTTGTGCGAGCTCCTCATGCAGATCCGAGTTGTCTTGAATGAATTCTGCAAAATAGGGTGTGATCTTTTTCGGCTTATCTTTTTTCACTAAAGCACTGAGGTTTTTATCGTTAAATTTAACCTTGCCTTCCTCAAGCTCTACGCCAATGAAACCAATCTTCAATGTATTCTCCGTTATGTCTGTTGTTATCTGGTTAGGTGACGGTACTTAATCCGTTGCGGTTGGTCTGCGGCGGAGCCCAGGCGGGCCTTGCGATCGGACTCATATTCGGAGTAGTTGCCATCAAACCAGACTGTTTGGCTATTTCCTTCAAAAGCTAAAATGTGGGTTGCAATCCGATCTAAAAACCAGCGGTCATGGCTGATGATGACGGCGCATCCGGCAAAGTTTTCCAAGGCTTCTTCAAGAGCTCTAAGGGTGTTGACATCAAGGTCATTGGTCGGTTCATCAAGGAGAATGACATTGGCTCCAGATTTAAGCATCCGGGCGAGATGAACCCGGTTTCGCTGGCCACCTGACATCTGGCCAACCTTTTTCTGTTGTTCAGAGCCGGAGAAGTTAAAGCGTCCGACATAGGCTCTGGAATTGACTTCACGGTTGCCGAGATTTAACATTTCCTGTTTTTCCGAGATCGCTTCCCAGATTGTGTCTTCGGGGTTTAAGACATCGCGGCTTTGGTCAACATAAGCAAGTTTGACACTCTCCCCCAAGCTGATGGTGCCGCTGTCTGGTTTTTCTTGCTCAGTGATCATCCTGAACAGGGTGGTTTTCCCGGCCCCATTCGGGCCGATAACCCCGACAATCCCGCCTGGTGGCAGAGAAAAGTCAAGATTTTCAAAAAGCAGATTATTACCAAATGATTTGCTCACCCCTTGGCTTTCAATGACCATTTTCCCGAGCCGAGGGCCAGGTGGGATATAAATTTCAAGTTCGCGGCCGCGTTTTTCTCCTTCACTTCCTAAAAGGTCTTCGTAGGCTTTTATTCGAGCTTTTGATTTAGTGTGGCGCCCTTTGGGTGACATTCTGATCCATTCAAGCTCGTTTTGCAGGGTTTTACGGCGAGCAGATTCAACTTTTTCCTCTTGTTCGAGACGTTTTTCCTTCTGCTCAAGCCATGAAGAGTAGTTACCTTTCCAGGGGATGCCGTGGCCGCGATCAAGTTCTAAGATCCAACCGGCGACATTGTCGAGAAAGTAGCGATCATGGGTGACCGCAATTACAGTTCCTTCATAACGCTTTAAGTGTTGTTCCAGCCAGCCGACGGTTTCAGCATCAAGATGGTTGGTGGGCTCGTCGAGTAGGAGGATGTCGGGTTTTTGCAGGAGCAGCCGACAGAGAGCCACCCGGCGTTTTTCACCTCCAGAAAGAATTTCGATTTTAGTGTCAGCCGGAGGGCAGCGTAGTGCTTCCATGGCCATGTCAAGCCGGGCATCAAGGTCCCAAGCATCGCAAGCGTCGAGTTTTTCCTGGACATTGGCCTGGCGGGCAATGAGTTTTTCCATCTCATCATCGGACATGGGCTCGGCAAATTGTTCATTGATTTGGTTGTATTCAGCTAAGAGATCGACCGTCTCCTGAGCCCCTTGTTCAACAGCTTGGCGTACACTTAAGGTGTTATCAAGCTGAGGCTCCTGTTCTAAAAAGCCGACAGTAAGGCCTGGAGCAATGGTAGTTTCCCCATTGAATTCCTCCTCAACTCCGGCTAAAATTCGCAGCAGGGTAGATTTCCCAGAGCCATTAAGGCCTAAAACCCCGATCTTAGCTCCGTAAAAATAGGAGAGGCTGATATCTTTTAAGATGGGCTTGTTGTCATACCGCTTGCTGACTCGGATCATCGAATAGATGATCTTGTTGACTTCTTCACTCATGGTTCTAATATTTCCCTAGATTATGCATTATGATTATTTTTTGGGGACCGAAATTTTACGTTTTTCAGGGTCGCGGTTTTGGCGAAAGAGGATTGCGATATGTCCGGTCATGCCGACCATTTCACAAAAGCTCGCCTCTTCAAGCTTTTTAATCATCTCTTTTTTCTGCTCTTTTTCCTTGAAATCAACAAATTTAACCTTAATTAATTCGTGACTTTCAAGAGCCTCTTCAAGAGACTCCGACAAGCTCTCACTTAGTCCTTTTTGACCGATATGAACTACCGGCTTATAAGCATGGGCTAAGCCCCTGAGATATTTTTTCTGAAATCCTTTAAGCATTGTTTTTTCCTTATGATACTTACCATTAGATATTTCGTAAATGTTCAGTTTTGTTATGGTTGGCGCTTAAGTTACAAAGAGAATCAGCAGATTTAGCGTCCCGGTAATGCATCCAACATCTCGCCATCTCCGTTGAGTTGGAAGGCGACGACCGGAGCTGTGGCTTTGTAGGCGATATACGTTGCTGTGTCAATAGCATCTGTGAAAATATTTTCTGGTGCGCCTGAAACTTTTTCAAAACCGCTAAGTTCAAGGGTCTGACTCGCAACCGGGCTACCGTCATCTTTGTAGGCCTGCAAAGTGACGCTGATTGGTTCTGAGGTGGTGTTAACCAGGGCGACACCGCTCCAGCCAAAATCTTCCTGTTTCGGGAATACACCGCTATAGCCATCAATGCCGACACTTGTGTAACCGGCAAGTTGCTGGTTGTCGGTAGAGCCGAAGAGTTCAAAGCCGCTGACCGGCACACTTGATTCGATTGCCATCCAGGCAGTTCCTTCAGGTAAATCTAATTGCGAGATAGCACCCATATAGCGCTCTTTTGCCCCAATTTCAATCGGTGTGGCCGCGACCGGAGGGTTCAGCATGGCGATGCCGACTTCAGTTGCCGGGGTTGGAGGGCTCAACAGTGTACCATTAGCAGCATAGGGTTTGATCACGAGTTCGCCGGAGGTCGAAGCGGTATTAAAGGCCACAATTCCAGTCCACCAGATATTATCACTGGCAATATGGGGGTAATAGAGGGTTCTGGTGGTCGTATCACGTAAGCGGACTCCGCTTAACTGTTTGTTGCGGCCAAAGATTTCAAGCCCGATAATGCCGTGGGCATTGCTGATGGTTGCAGAGTTGATCTCGTCTAATTCCCAACCATCAAGAAAATCTGCTAGATTGATGGCTTGATGGTTATTGGCGGCGATAGTGAGACTTTTATCCTGACCATTATTGAAATTGATCGTCAAAGTTCGGTTTTCTTTAGTGGTGTTGACCAGATTTAAACCGGTCCACCAGCCATCACTCATGGCGATATGGGAGACAATAATATCGTCTTGGTTGACATCGGCAGAAGCCGGAATTGAGACCCGGTAACTTGAACCTGGGAAATTATAGAATTTAAGGTAACCGTAAGTGGCATTAGTGCTAGCAGTAAAGATCAGATAACGGATTAAGTGTGGATCCTGAAAAAAATCACCAACTTTCATCTCGATCCGTCCAGCCGGAGCCAAGTCAACAGTTTTGATCTCACTGATCTGTTCGCCTGCGCTATTATATGCCTTTATAACCCCACTTAAAGAGGTTGCAGTGCTGGTATTGATAATTGCAATTTCGGTTTCCCAACCGTTGCCGCTAGCTATGTGAGGGAAGTATACCAGGTTTTGTTCGCAATCTTCCTCATCATTACAAGTGACCTCGTCGCCAGCCCACATAGACATGCCTCCAGAGACACTGTAGACTTCTGTATAACCGTTCTGGCCAAGTATTGAAGCTGCCCGGGCACTGCGACTTCCACTGCGGCAAATCACCATGATTGCAGCTTCTTTGGGAAGAATGTAGTATTCTTGATCAAATACGCCGGAGTTTAAAGGTAAATTGATGGCACAGGGGATATGGCCATAGCAGTACTCATTAACTTCTTCACGGACATCGACAACTATTAAGTCATCATCATTCAAATACTTTGCCAGAGCATCATCGGAGGAGATGGTCGTGTAGGCAAATACGTTGCCGCAGAGAAAACCGATTACGATCATTGTTGATATACTTAAGAAAAACTTTTTCATGAATCATTCTCCTTATTAAGTGGCTTATAATTCGCGTTAGAAAATGTAAATATTCGACTACTGTTTAAACCTAATTTAAGTGTAAGTTAAAGCGGGTAACTTGTTATTTTACTTCGCCCCCTTTAGAATGGGGACAAATCATGATAATGGCTATTGGCAGCACTTCGACTTATCCGATTATCTCGATACGCTATCGTCAAGAATTGACCCCGCCCGAGATAGAGTGAAGTTTTTGTCAAGATGCGACCCCATTTATGGGGGCATCAGCAAAGTTAGTCAATTTTCGATGTGACTTAACTACAAGCTACAGCAAGCCGAATATTTACGAAAAAATTTGCTGAAATGTTGAATTTTGTGAATTATATCAAAGGCACCCTCTGCCCCGTCATTGTCGATTATATTAGTAAAGATAGTTTTTTGTCCAGAAAAAAGTTAAACTATTTATTGTTTAGCAACTCTTTGCGTAGCATATCAAAAGCCTGAGCGGCAAATATCATCTTATTGAGTTTGCGCTTTCCAAAAGTGAATAAATAGCGTTTGCTGGTTACCCCAGATGGTGTGGCTAGGCCAATGCAGATGGTGCCAACCGGTTTTTCCGGGCTGCCACCTGTGGGACCGGCAATGCCGGTGGTCGAAATTGCATAAGTTGACCCGGCTAGCTTACGAGCCCCATTTGCCATCGCTTTTGCTGTCTCCTCGTGGACTGCGCCAAATTCATTGATGATTTCAGGGGCAACTCCGAGGATTTTTTTCTTGGCAAGATCTGCATAGGTGACCGCTGACAGAATGAAATAGTCTGAACTTCCGGCGTTGTTGGTCAAAAGATTGGCCACCAGTCCACCAGTACAACTTTCAGCAATCGCCAGGGTAGCTTTTTGCCTGGTCAGGAGATCACCGACAATCGTGGCCAGAGAAAAACCGTCAAATGAAATTATTTTCTGTCCCAGCCTCTTCTTTATCCAGTTAAGAGCCTGTTGCTGTTTCTCCATGAGTGTCGCCTGGTTTCTCTCTTTCTGGTATAGTTTAATTTGCACTTCCGGAAAGCTGGCTCTAAAGCCAAGATCGATACCGGGAAAACAATCTTGGAAACCATCCAGCTTCTCTTCAAGTGCAGATTCACCGAAACCATAAGTTGAAATAGTTTTACAGCGGTTAAAGAAGGGGGTTTTTATCATTTTAGTGATGCGTGGGATTACTTGTTCACTGAGCATTTTACGCATCTCGACTGGAACACCGGGCAGGAAGAAAAAGGTTCCACGATTGATCTTGAGTGAAAAACCTGGAGCGGTACCAATCGGGTTTTCGAGGATTTCGGCACCTGATGGGAATTGGGCTTGGCGATGGTTGCTTTTTGGAATACCTTTACCCCTGGTAGCAAAGAAGTTTTCAATTTTTTTCAGGCTGTTCATATCAAGTTGAAGTGGTACCTCGGCAGTACGTGCCGCTACGTCACGGCTGATATCGTCACGAGTTGGCCCTAAGCCCCCGGTGACAATGATGATGTCAGCCCGGGCAGCGAGTTCTGTCAAAGTTGCGCCGAGTTCCACAGCATCGTCACCGACTAATGTGTGGCGTGTAATTTCCAGGCCGGTTTCGACAAGTTTTTCCGAAATATAGGCGGAGTTAGTGTCAACCAGGGCTCCGCTTAAAAGTTCATTGCCGGTAGCCAGAATTTCTGCAATCATAAGTTTTTAATGTCTCTTCTGTTTCAGGGTTAGGATATTATCAATTTAAGTGCCATGATAATAACCGTCACTGTGACTACTTTCTTGATCCAGAGGTGTCCTTTAAGGACGGTCAAGTGGACCCCAATCTGGCTGCCAACCATAGTGCCGGTTGCCAGGACCAGCCCTAAACCCCAGTTGACTTTACCTTCGAAGGCAAAGATTGCCAACGAAATGCAAGTGTAGGCCAGAATGCTTAAGACCTTGACGGCGTTACCTTTGACAAGATCAAGGCCAGCCATGGTTGTTGCCGCCAGGACCAAAAAACCGACTCCAGCCTGGACAAACCCACCGTAAATCCCAACCAGAAAAAAGCCAATGGTTAAAGCCGTCCGATTAAACGGTTTCTCAGTGTTTGCACTAAGTTTTTTTTTCAGAGGGTCCCAGAGGGTCCATAAGGTAACGACAATCATTAATACCGCGAGGATATTTTTAAATATCTCATCGTCAATCGTGACCGCAACTTTTGACCCGATCAGGGCTCCGATGACCGCCGGGATGGTTGCCCAGCGTACATACCGCCAATCTACTACTTTATGGCGTTGAAAACTAAAGGATGCGGTGATATTTTGACAGAGAATTCCAACCCGGTTTGTCCCGTTGGCAACAACTGGTGGTAACCCCATAAAGATAAGCAGAGGGATGGTTAAAAATGAGCCACCACCAGCAACGACATTCAGGCAGCCAGCCACCAACCCAACCAGAAAAAGTAAAAGGTATTGCAACATGAGCAGTTATTATATTTATCTATTAAAAGTATTAGTAATTCTAATTTAAGTCTCTTTACTCCTGATATTTTACTATGTCAATCTATCTGTAGCTCTAGCTGACTCATACCTGTCGGGTGGTTGAGCAAGAATGGTTGTCTGTTTGTCCGGTTGGCTGTATTAGGGTGGCAAGAGCCATATTTAACCCCTTGACAATTGGCGGTGGCGTAAATATCTTGGCAAACGTATTCATGAATAACTATCTGTTGTTAAATGTGTAGCTCAGTTGTGAATAATTCTCCAGAATGTTTAATTTCAACAAATAATCTAATAAATGAGAGGAAACGTAACAATGAGTAAAGAGACCATGCAGTTTGAAACCGAGATCCAGCAGTTGCTTGACCTGATTATCCACTCCCTCTACTCCCATAAAGAGATTTTTTTGCGGGAGCTTATTTCTAACGCTTCTGATGCCATGGATAAACTTAAATTCAAGAGTCAAACCGATCAGGCGATATTAGGTGACGATACTGAATTGAAAATTCAGATCGAGACCGACGAAAAAGAGCGCACTATTACGATCACTGATAATGGTATCGGTATGACCCGCGATGAGATTATCGAAAATCTGGGAACGATTGCCAAATCTGGGACCAAAGGTTTTGTTGAAGCTCTATCTGCCAAAGATAAGGGCGATTCATCGATGGATTTGATTGGTCAGTTTGGTGTGGGTTTCTATTCAAGTTTTATGGTTGCCGAGCGTGTGGTTCTGACCTCTAAGGCTGCCCATTCAGATAGCGCCTATCGTTGGGAGTCAAAAGGTGACGGCAGTTATTCGGTCGAAGAGTGTGACCAGGCTGAGCGTGGTACAAAAGTAACCCTTTATTTAAAAGAGTCTTCTGAAAATGATGATCAGGACTACACGAAAGAGTGGGTTGTTCGTTCAAGCGTAAAAAAATATTCTGATTTTGTTACCTATCCTGTCCTGATGGATATCGAACGTCAGGAGACGCCGACCGATGATGACGGTAAGCCGATTGAGGGGGCTGAGCCAGTTAAGAAAATTGAGACTGAGACCTTAAACTCAATGAAACCGCTCTGGAATAAACGAAAAAATGACGTCAAAGAAGATGAGTACAAGGAGTTCTACAAACACCTATCACATGACTGGAATGACCCTATTGATACAATTCACCTCAATGCTGAGGGTATCCTTGAGTATAATGCCTTGATGTTTATTCCGGGACAGGCGGCTTTTGATCTGTTTACGCCGGAGAATAAATCGGGCATGCAGCTCTATGTTCGTAATATTTTTATTATGGACAACTGTGAGGATCTGTTGCCGGTTTACCTGCGTTTTGTCAAAGGGGTTGTCGACTCTTCTGATATCTCTCTTAATGTTTCGCGTGAAATTCTCCAGCATGATCGAATTGTCGGTAAAATCAAAAAGAATTTGGTGAAAAAGGTTCTTGAGCGTTTGGCGACTATGCTTGAGAAAGAGCGTGAAACCTATATTAAGTTTTGGGGTGCGTTCGGTCAGGTCATAAAAGAGGGCTTACACAGTGACTTTGAGAATCGTGAAGCGATTGCTGATCTGCTCTTATGTTCCTCAACCACCGGTGATGATTTAACCACCTTGCAAGAGTATGTTGAGCGGATGCCGGAAGAGCAAAAAGATATCTACTATATTACCGGTGAAGACCGTGACACCTTGGTCGCTTCGCCCCATCTTGAGATGTTTAAGGACAAGGGATTTGAGGTTCTGTTGTTGACTGACCCAGTTGATGAGTGGGTTATTCAAGGTCTTAATGAATATAAGGAAAAAAGTCTTAAATCAGCGGCCAAGGGTGACATTGATTTCAAGAGCGAAGATGAAAAAAAGGCTAGTGAAGAGAGTAATAAAAAAGTTTCGGAAGAGTTTTCTGGTCTAATCAGTTTCATCAAAACCAGTCTTGAGGATAAGGTTGCAGATGTGCGGATTTCGCAGCGTCTGACTGGAAGTCCAGTTTGCCTAGTGGCCGGTGAGCATGATATGAGTGCAAGTATGGAGCGAATTATGAAAGCTGCCAACCAACCGGTGCCGTCAAATAAACGGGTTTTGGAGATTAATTCAGACCATGAGCTGTTGACGAGGATGCGTGATCTTTATGGCAGTGACGGTGAGAGTGATGATTTGAAAGAGTTCTCTGAGCTTCTCTACGATCAGGCACTCTTGACCGAGGGCTCTAAGGTGGTTTCGCCGGAGACTTTTTGTACCCGCCTAACCAATCTGATGCTTAAGGCTGTTTCAGCTTAGTCAAAATGTGGTGGTTGACTTTGAGTGTGGTCACTGACTATTAAGGAGGGGAGCGGAGAAATCTGCTCTCCTTTTTTTGTCTTCACCATAAAGGAACTAATTTTTTGCGCAAATCTATTAAGACAATACCTCAAGTTCTGATTGAGACTTTGGGTTGCAAAGTTAATTATTATGAGAGCCAAGGGCTGGCCGCAAGTTTTCGTCATGAAGGCTGGGAGGTGGTACAGCAGGGCTCGCCTGATGCTGTGGTGATAAATAGTTGTGCGGTGACCGCAGAGGCTGGGCGTCAGAGCTTGCAGTCGGTCAGAAGGGCGTTGAAGCGTTATCCGGGGGCTCTGGTTGCCTTGACTGGCTGCGAGGTGGTTGCTGATCCTGAAAAAGTTTTTGAGATTAAAGAGCTTGGAGCAATTTTCGGTAATGGCGGAAAAAAAGATTTAGCCGCCCAATTGACCCGGCGACTTTTAGGTGAGCAAGTTGTGGGTGCCAAATCTGATCCTGTGGATTTTTCCGGTGAGTTGGAGATCGATTTTCTTCGGGCTGATTCTGACCGTGGTCGGAGCCGGGCCGTAGTTAAGGTGCAGGATGGCTGCAACTCCTTTTGTCGTTACTGTATAATTCCTTACCTTCGTGGTCGCTGTCGTAGTTTAAGTCCAGACAAGGTTTTGTCGGAGTGTCGGGAGTTGGTGGATGCCGGTTTTCGTGAAGTTGTGCTTACCGGGATTCATCTAGGTCGTTATGGTGATGATGCGGGAAAAAGTTTCAGTTTAACTTCATTGTTATATCAATTGGTGAAAAAAATTCCTGACTTAAGGATTCGTTTAGGCTCTTTGCAGCCACATGAGATTACCCCAGATATTATCGCTATGTTACTTGATCCCGAAGTGCCGGTTTGTGAGCATCTTCACCTCTCTCTGCAGTCTGCCAGTGATCGGGTGCTCGGGGCTATGGGAAGACCCTACCGGCGGCCTGAGATTGAGGCGATTTTCGCGCAGTTGGCTGAAGGGGCGGGGCGACTTGCCATTGGCACCGACCTGATTGTTGGTTTGCCTGCAGAAACTGAATGTTCTTTTGCCGAGACTTATGGCCTGGTTGAAAAGGTTGAGCTTACCTATCTTCATGTTTTTCCCTACTCTCCACGCCAGGGTACAGTCGCGGCTTCATGGCCTGATCGAGTGGCGTTGGCTGATAAAAAGAAGCGGGCGAAAAAACTTGCTGACCTGGGTCGCGAAAAAAGAGATCTGTTTGCTCAGGCAAATTTGGGGAAAAAGCTTAAAGTCTTACTTGAGAGCAAGAAAGAAGATAGTTGTATCGGGCCGGCCTGGTTTGGTCACAGTCGTAATTATTTACCAGTTCTTTTGCCGATTTCAGTTGCAACGCAGAGGCTTCAAGCTGGGGCTGAAATTGAAGTTGTTCCTTATGAGTGGAAAAACAACCACCTGATCGCAGATTGTTGATAGTTTGTTCGCAGGTAACTCACTTGTATGATAAATTGAAAATCTTTTTTGCTGCAAGTGCATACGAGCGCGTGGTCTAAAATGAATGGTTACACATCTTTTTAGTAAAATTTGCCTTAGGGTAGGGAGTATGGGTTAGATGGAGTTTCTAGAAGCTGACATATCTGGTATTTACCTGATAAAACCAGATACCTTTCGAGATCAGCGCGGTTTTTTTATGGAGATGTTCAATCAGGAGAAGTATGAGGTCGAGCTGCCTTATCGTTTTGTCCAAGATAATATGTCATCTTCTCAGCGTGGAGTTGTGCGCGGTTTGCACTATCAGCTTAAACAACCGCAGGGGAAACTGGTTTTTGTTTTGACCGGTGAAATTTTCGATGTGGCAGTCGATATCCGGCGGGGGTCACCGACATTCGGTCAGTGGGTGGGGTATAATCTGTCGGAGAAAAATCGGCACCAGCTATTCGTTCCACCCGGGTTTGCCCACGGTTTTATGGTGTTAAGTGAAACCGCCCAGGTCTACTATAAGTGTACTGATCTCTATTGCCATGGGGATGAGTATGGTCTGTTATGGAATGATCCGGAACTTGCAATTAACTGGCCTGAGACTGAAGTGATACTTTCGTCAAAAGATGCTGATTTGCCGACCATAAAAACAATTGCTAATGAGCACCTGCCGTCTTGGTCTGATTGAAGAAGTTCTGAAGCCAGAGTAACTTGGAAATTACAAATTAGATATGTC
>DAOWHJ010000045.1 GCA_030641485.1 Pseudomonadota bacterium | reverse complement strand
CTTTCCGATTTTGTTTGTGAAATGTTGGACCAGGTGAATCAAGCTTTAGCTGCCGTCGAAGTTGAGATCGATCTTCTGGCTGAAGAGGGTTTAAACTACAGTCACTCTGGATTAGTAGCACCATTGTCGAAGCTTGAGAAAGCTTGTCGAGAACTTTTGCATTCATATCAACGGGGTCGAATTCTGCGCAGTGGGATCAAGGTGGTTTTGGCGGGACGGCCGAATGTCGGCAAATCAAGTCTTATGAATGCCCTTTTAGCCGAAGACCGGGCTTTAGTAAGTGCTATTTCAGGAACAACCCGGGATGTGATCAGTGCTAGCCTCGAGATTGGCGGGATCAAAGTCGAGCTTTCAGATACGGCCGGACTTGATGATAGTTTGCAAGCGGATAATCCTCAGGCTGAACTTGAGGCTCTGGGTATGGCGCGTACTGAAAAGTGGTTAGCCCAGGCCGCACTTGTCCTCTTGGTTCTTGATCAGAGTCAGGAGTTAGCTGATTTTGATGATAAGCTCTATCAAAAAATCAAGGATAGACCACACTTGTTATTGCTTAATAAGCAGGATAAAGAGCCGGCTTTTTCAATCAGTGAATTAAGTCGACGATTTTCATACACGGGATCGGTCTTAGGTTGTGTCGGGGCTAAAGGTCAAGTCGAGATTGCCGAAGTGGTTGCCGGTATCGGTGGTTTTATCAAATCCCAAACAGCAACTAGCAGTGACACTGCAGTTATGATTTCACAACAGCGTCATTATGACCTTCTAAGTGATGTTGGTGCCGGTCTAAATCAAGCCTTAGAGCTCCTCAAAACTGGGGTGCCACCGCTGGATATGTTGGCTGAAGAGTTGCATCAAATTCGTTTTTCTCTACTTGAGATTACTGGCGCTGAGTCGCGGGATGCCGATGGTCTTTTAGATATCGTATTTTCTCAATTTTGTGTCGGTAAATAGAGACTTCGCAGGGATCAGAACCTATGAATATTGACGAACTTATTAGTGGGGCTGCTTTACTGGGAATCGACCTTTCACCCGGACAGATTGAGCAGTTCAGACTCTATCTTGAGGAGTTGCAGCGTTGGAATAAAACCTACAGTTTAACCACGATCAGTGACCCTCTGGGAATAATCCACAAACACTTTCTTGATTCATTGAACTATGTAACTGAATTAGCGCCTGGTGCGGAGACCCTTGATCTGGGGACAGGCCCTGGCTTTCCCGGTTTACCGTTGGCGATTGTCCAACCCCAAAATCATTTTGTTCTGGTCGATGGGCGCCGTAAAAAAACCCTGTTTCTGGATTTTGTCTGTCAAAAGTTAGGTTTGAAGAATGTTGAAATCATCCATTTGCATTTAAGTCAAGGAAATGCTAGAGAGGTTTTCGAACAGCGTTTTTCTGTAGTGGTGACCCGTGCGGTAGCGGTTATGCGCGATGTTGTACCGGTGGCTGATGCTGTACTACAGAGCCGGGGTACTCTTCTTTTCAGCGATGCTCATCCAGATCGTAATGCAATTGAACTAGAGCTTAAGAGGTGGCCGGAGCTTAGGTTAGAAAAACTTAAAAAAACTAAATTGCCTGGTCGGGCTCCCGTAGTTTACCTTGGAACTATAAGAAAAAAATAAAATGAAACCTGCTAAAATAGTTACCATAGCAAATCAGAAAGGTGGGGTTGGTAAGACTACAACTGCGGTTAATCTGGCGGCATCACTGGCGATTGCCGAGCAAAAAACCTTGTTGATTGATCTCGACCCCCAGGCTAATGCCACAAGTGGTGTCGGTTGTGAGGCGGAAGCCGACTATGATGTTTATCATTGGCTGTTGGGTGAGTGTACAGGTGAATCTGCAATTAAGGCCACCGGTCTTGATTTTCTTTCATTATTACCCGCAACCCAGGATTTGATCGGAGCCGAGGTTGAACTTTTATCATGTGCCGAGCGGGAGTTTTATCTTAAAAAAAAACTTGAACCTCTGCTTGCTCAATTTAGCTACATCATTATCGATTGCTCCCCTTCTCTTGGGCTTTTAACCATCAATGCCCTGACAGCTGCAACTTCAATTCTAATCCCCTTGCAAAGTGAATATTACGCCCTTGAAGGTATGGGGCAACTGCTTAATACGATTGAGCGGGTTAAAAATGGCCTTAACCCTGAGCTTGTTTTAGAAGGTATTCTGTTGACTATGGTGGACAGCCGCACAACTCTGGCCCAACAGGTTGAACAGGAGGCCCGTAATCATTTTGCCGAGCTTGTTTATGAGACCGTAATTCCGCGCAATGTCCGATTAAGTGAATCGCCCAGCCATGGTCTGCCAATTGCTCTCTACGATGTGACATCAAAAGGGGCCCAAGCCTACTTTCGGCTGACTGAAGAGTTTATTGCCCGGCAAAAGTGATGGCGTCGTAAAAAGTTCGATCTACTACATCTTGTATATCAAAATTTTTACTTAGCCATCCCGTGATTTTTTATGAAGGCATCAAAAGTAGCAGGAGGAAAAGAGAGAGGAAAAAATGCGAGCACACTACTTACAGCATGTGCCTTTTGAAGGGCTTGGTAGTATTGAGGCTTGGTTCTGTTCTGCGGGCTATGAAATAACCAGCACCCAGCTTTATGAGTCAACAAAGTTTCCCCTGCTTGAAGCAGTTGATCTCATCGTGGTCATGGGTGGCCCTATGAGTGTTAATGATAATCAAGAGCACCCTTGGCTTGCGCAAGAAAAAGAGTTTATTCGCAATGCCATAGATTTAGGTAAATCAGTCTTGGGCGTTTGCTTGGGCGCTCAACTCATTGCAAATGCTATGGGGGCTGAGGTTTATAAAAATTCCGTAAAGGAAATTGGTTGGTTTCCAGTCCAAAGTCCTCCTGATATTTCAGATTCACTGTTTAATTTTCCCGCTTCGACAAAGGTGTTTCATTGGCATGGTGAGACCTTTGATTTACCCCCTGGAGCTAGTCTTATTGCCAGTAGTGAAGGCTGTAAAAATCAGGCGTTCCAAATCGGCAAGTCAGTTATTGGCTTACAGTTTCACCTTGAAACCACACCAGAATCAGCTAAAGATATTGTCTCCAACTGTCGTGATGAATTAACTCCTTCTCAATATGTTCAAACTGAGGCGGAAATCCTTTCGGTAAACCCAGAGAGTTACAGTAAAATTAATCAGCTTATGAGCAGTCTTCTCACATTTATTCAGCCATAAAATGGCGGCATCATATCTCTTTATCTAACCTAGTGAAAAATGAGGTTTTTATGGAAATCCCAGCGAAAAAAGGGCCAGTTCTAAAGCGTGGTCTAGGTCGTGGTATCGGCGCCCTGCTGCCTGATGTGGTAAGTCCAAAAAAAGGCCAGCTAATTCAGTGTCAGATTCAGCATATTGAGCCGGATGCCAATCAGCCCCGGCGTCGATTTGATGCTGAAAATTTAGCCGAGTTGGGCCAGTCAATAAAGGAGCATGGTGTAATTCAGCCGCTTTTGGTTAAGCCGGCAGCGGTTGCGGGACGTTTCACCCTGATTGCTGGTGAACGACGTTTACGGGCGGCAACTAAAATCGGTTTGAATGAAGTTCCGGTGATTGTTATGGACCTCGATGATGCTCGGGGATTACAGGTTTCACTGATCGAGAACCTGCAGCGTGAGGATCTTAATCCCTTAGAGGAGGCTTTGGGTTATAGTCGGCTGGTTAATGAATTCTCTTTGACACATCAGGATGTTGCCAAGTTTTTAGGTAAAAATCGGGCCACAGTTACAAATGTTTTGCGCCTGCTCAAACTTTCAGAAAAAGCACAACAGGCTTTAGCTGAGGGTGAGCTCAGTATGGGGCATGGTCGTGCCCTTTTGGCTCTGACAGATGAAAATCTCCAGGACTCGGCCTTGGACGAAGCTTTAACCAAAAAAATCTCCGTGCGTGAGCTTGAAAAACTGGTACGGAAACTCAAAAAAGAGGGTTTGTCTGTAGCGGTTGCGGATGAGGTTCCAGACGTAGATAAGGTTGAACTTGAAGCGCAGGTTAGAGTTGATGGGGAGATCTCAGAAAAGCTCCAGAAAACCTTCACTTCCGGCACCAGGATTCGTCGTTTAAGTGGTGAGCGGGGGCGGATTGAATTAGAGTTTAAATCAGCAGATGAGTTTCAGCGACTGCTGGGTATACTTGGCTGTGAGTAAGTGTAAATTGTCTTGAAAAATTAGATGAAATTCAGGGAAAACTGGGGACATAACCTGATTCTCCGAAGGAAATCGGGATTGTGTACCCGGTTTTCTCGGGTTTGCTGAGCCGTTACATTTAGATTTTTTGGACCGGTGTTGAATCAAGCCAGGCCTGAAGATCCTGGCGGGCGCGTTCGGCCTTGGCTTCAAGGCGCTCTCTTTTACGTCTTTTTTTGCCGGTCAAAGGGGGGAAAAGACCGAAGTTGATATTCATGGGCTGAAAATGTTTACTGTGAGTGTTGCTGATATGGCTGGTTAATGCGCCCAAAGCGGTAGTCTCCGGGAACGTGAAAAGCTCTTGTTGATTAAGTAAGGCGGCAACCTGGAGGCCGACGATGAGGCCGGATGCGGTCGATTCCGGATAGCCCTCAACCCCGCTGATTTGCCCGGCAAAGAATATATGGCTCTCTTTCTGGTGTTGGAAAAACTTATTTAAAACTTTAGGTGCATCAATAAAGGTGTTGCGGTGCATGGTGCCAAAACGTAAGATTTCAGCTTTCTCAAGGCCGGGAATCAGGTGAATGACTTTTTTCTGCCAGGGAAAGGTCAAACGGGTTTGAAAGCCGACCAAGTTAAACATGGTGGCACTCTCATTCTCACTTCTTAGCTGAACTGTGGCGTAAGCTTCGCGGCCGGTTTTCGGATCAATTAAACCTTTAGGTTTCAAGGGCCCGAAGGCTAAAGTCAAAGGGCCGCGGGCGACCATTGTCTCAACCGGCATACAGCCTTCAAAGACCTTGATATCCTCAAAATCCCGGATCGCAATACGGTCACCCTCAGCGATAGTTTCAATCAGTTTCAGATATTGCTCTTCATTCATGGGGCAGTTTATATAATCACCCACCTCGCCCGCTTCGGCATAACGATTAGCCCGAAAAGCAATACTGTAATCAACGCTCTCGGCACTTATAATCGGGGCAGTGGCATCATAAAAGTGCAGCCTCTCCCCGGTTAAAGGGGTGAGTGCTTCAGTTAAAGCATCTGAGGTTAAGGGGCCGCTGGCAATAATGACAATCTCTGCGTTAGGCAGTGCAGTGATCTCTTTACGGATGGTTGTAATTAAAGGGTGACTTTCAATCTTTTCGGTGACCTCACGGGCAAACGCCTGACGGTCAACCGCTAAAGCATTACCGGCCGCAACTTTGGTTGTTTCAGCTGCCACCATGATCAACGAGCCCAAAGTTCGCATCTCTTCTTTTAAAAGACCGGCGGCATTGGTCGGTTGGTTGGCTCTGAGTGAGTTCGAGCAGACCAACTCGCCAAAGTCAGGATTGGAGTGAGCCGGGGAAAAACGCTCCGGTTTCATCTCGTACAAGGTTACCGGAATCTGGCGTTGAGCCAGTTGCCAGGCAGCTTCACAGCCTGCAAGCCCGGCTCCAATAATTGCTATTTTGGGATAATTTGTCACTTAAAAGAAACTCATGGCAATTAGGGATTGGCGAAAATAGTTACTGACATCAAAATCTTTGTAGAAGGGATCATTTGCAGCAAATTCATCAAGAAATTCGCAGAGATTATCAACCGCTTTCTCCTTATCAATCTCGATTTTATCAAGATACCAGGAGAGGCGTTCGCCTAATTGATAGAGAATCAGCGAGCGTACGGTCTCTTTGGCTTTGTCGGGGTGGAGGAGGAAAAAGGCGGTTTGATCGTGGATCATGATACGCCGGGCAACATGTTTTAAATAATCAAGTTTTTCAGAGTATTTGGCATCTGGGGCCGGTGGGTTGAGAAAATACTTTTTATATTGTGCATATTCACCCGCACGATCCAGCAGGGCCGTGATATGTGCGGCCTCATAATCAAGGTAGCGCTCCTCAATTTTATCGGTCTCATAGACGAAGACTGGGATCAGCATGATCTCGGCTTTATCACCAAAAGCCGCAGGGATAGTCGCCATTCCGCCCTGAGGTCGCACAATACCGCTCTCTTGTTCAAGGTGAGCGGTAATGATCGGTAGGTCGGTATCACTTTTGCCCTGAACCATCACTGTCGCCGGTTTTTTGAGCTGACCTTCGATAAGCTCTTTCACGGTCTCAAGATGTTGCCGGTCATGAGCGCAGGCATTAATAAATTTCAGGTAAAATTCACGATCCATAATAGTCCTAAATGTTGGTAAGCCAAGCTTGCAAGCCGGGTTTACCATTTGTATATATTCGATTTTGTTATTAGCGGTGCTTAAGTTACAGCAAAAATCAGCGAACTTTGCTTCACTTCCGTTAATGGGGTCATCTCTTGACTATGGCATATCGAGATAATCGGGCAAGTTGAAAACTAGCAACAGCCATTGTCAAGATTTGACCCCATTTCTGAGGGCAAAGCAAAATTCACTCTAACTTCAGCAGCTTAAGTGGCGGCTTCGTACTATTTGGGTTCTAATGCTTTAACCAACGCTTTGATCATCAGGTTGTAGGGGGTTTCAATCCCGGCCTGTTGGCCGTATTCGACGATCTTGCCGTTGATAAAATCAACCTCAGTGCGACGTTTGTTCTCGATATCAACCAGCATTGAGGGTTTGTGGTCACCAGCATTTTTCAGATAACCGGTTGCGTATGGGTAGTAGCCCCAGCCCAAACCGATTTCATTGGCGCGGGCCACTTGTACACCCTCTTTGATAAGATTGTCAACTATCTGAAAAACAATTGGGTCACGAATAACCTCAGCCATAGTCATGCCGGTGACGGCACAGACCGGGTTCATGCAGGCATTCATGATTGATTTACGCCAGACCATGTCAACAATTGAGTCGGTTCGCTCAGTTTTCAGACCACTTTTTGAGAGAGCCTCAGCAATCTTTAAAGCGGCTTCCTTGCCGGCCGGTTCTAGCTCTTGTAAAAAGTGGGGTGGGTGATGGAATGCGAGATGGACATGACCCGGCTTGACCAAGCCACAACCGTAGTTGACGACCGCCCGGATAACTCGATCCCGGCCTAAGGTTTCGGCGAGAACCAGTTCGGTGTCAATGCCATTCTGCCAACTCACAACATACATATCATCGGTGATAAAACCTTCGATAGCAGATGCAATAAGGTGCAAAACTGTAGCTTTGACCGTAATAATAATAACCTCGGGCGGGTCGTTGGCAAGATCATCAATATTAGTGATTCCCCGGGTCACTTTTTGTTCAAGTTCTTCGGTACCGTCAATTTTGATTCCGGGATCAACGGCGGTGTTGACCAGTTCGGGCACGATATCACACAAAGTAACTTCATGGCCGCCGTGAGCTAAATAAGCCGCAACAATACAACCAACCGGGCCGGCACCGATGACCGCAAATTTTTTAAACTCTTTTTGCTGATTCATTATATTTCTCCTTAGCTTTCTGTACCGTCAAGTATCCCGAAGGCTTCAGCTGATAATATGTTCTGACCGGTTTTTTGTAAGACTTCAATGGCCTTATCTGGATCAGAAAAGTTGAAAATCATGACTGCACGATTGTTATCAAAGCCACTGAAGGCGTACATATAACGAACGCTGATATTGGCTTCATTTAACGGTTTTAGAACGTTGGCCAGGCTGCCCGCCTGATCCTCAATTTCGACCGCAATAACATCATCAATACGCGCCGGAAACTGTTTCTCCATCATGATCTGTCGGGCTTTGCTGACGTTTGAAACAAGCAGTCGTAACACCCCATAATCCGCGGCTTCAGACAGGGTTAGGGCGTGGAGATTGATGCCCGCATCACCTAGTGCTTGGGTCGTCTCTTGCAAACGACCGGGTGAGTTTTCCAGTGGAATCGAGATCTGTTTTAATTTCATTATCTACTCCTTAGCTGGACGGTATCTAATTTACCGCCCGGTTGCAGGTGGAAGACGGAGAGTTGGCCCCCGTCAGAATAAGATAGTGTTCAATTATAGTGCCAGTCGGTCAGGCGCTGAAGTTTTATGGAAAATGGCCAGACTGTTCAAGCTGGTTGGCATTAAAGTCGTAAAAATTAACCGCAGTGAGTTAAAACTGATGAAATTTGAACTATTACAGAAAACTACTTTCAAAGCAACCATAAATTGATTAGAATTGCTGGCATTACGCCATTCAACCATTAAGAAATTGTGAGTCTATCGTGATTGAAACCACCCTTTCCGGCGATGGCAGCCGGACACTCTATTGTGAAACTGTCGGAGAGCACTACCACTCAACCAAAGATGGGGCCCTAAGTGAAGCCCTTTATAAACACGTCCTCCCTGCCTGGCAGTATCGCATTGCTGGGCGGTCGACGATTACCGTCTTAGACATCTGTTTTGGGTTAGGATACAACACGCTTGCGCTAATCTGGTATTTGCGTCAACAGGGATATTGTGGAAATCTGAAGATCTTCTCGCCCGAACATGATCGTAAGCTCGTTGCAAGCTTGGCGGATTTTCCCTATCCCGATGAGTTTATAGGGCTTAATCCTATCATTTTAGAGTTGGCAAAAAATCTGCATTATGCCGATAGCAACCTTACCATTGAGATTGTCGCAGCGGATGCCCGGAGCTGGCTGCGTGATTTTACAACTTCTGTCGATATCGTTTTTCACGACCCTTTCAGCCCAGCTCATAACCATCAGCTCTGGACCCGTGAGTATTTTGCCGAATTACGTCGGCTTGGTGCGAATGACCTTTTAGTTACGACCTATTCGACGGCCACCGCTGTCCGTATGGGCCTATTTGAGAACGGGTTTCATATTTATGAGAATCGGCCTGAGGCTAAAGTTAGAAGCGCAACCCTAGCCTCTTTAACCCCACTGTCTTTGCCCGAGATTGACATGAACTTAAAACAGCAGCGTAACCCTTTAGCGGCCAGTTTGCGCGACGAAGGCGAGTTTTAGAAAATGGACTTGTCTTTTATATCATTATAAGGTATGGGGGGTGCGGATTTTTTATTGTCAGTCGACAAAATACATAAACAGAAAACATAACGGTGAACATATCCTGAACTTTTTTGGTTCATCGACACACCAACTAGATGGAGGATGTAAGGATGGGAGAGATCTTTAAGAATTCGTTGCTGGACAAAGAGTTGTCGGTAACCTGGGAGCTGGTGCCCGGTCGTGGAGCGGTGGAAAAAGGCCAGATCGAACTTATTAAAAGTGCTGAAGATGCTGCCAAGTGCGGTAAGATTCATGCTTTGACAATTACTGACAACCCTGGTGGTAATCCGGCGATTTCGGCTGAGTTTTTGGGTTTGGAAGTTATGAAGCTCGGGATTGAACCTCTGGTTCACTTTACCTGTAAAGATAAGAGCAGAAATCAGATTGAGAATCTGCTTTACGGTCTCGGTCGTGCCGATGTAAATAACCTTTTGGTGATGACCGGTGACTATCCGGCTTCCGGCTACAAAGGTCGTTCACGTCCGGTTTTCGATATTGATCCGATGCATATTCTCGAAATGATCACCGATATGAATGATGGCTTTGAGTATCCGGGCATGAAGCCGGGCTCAACCCTGAAACTGAAACCAGCTAACTTTTTTGCCGGCGCAGCAGTCTCTCCATTCAAGAAACTTGAATCAGAGCAGATGGTTCAGTACTATAAATTGAAAAAGAAGATTGATGCCGGGGCCCAGTTTGTTATTACCCAGCTCGGTTATGATGCACGTAAGATTCAGGAAGTTCTGCAGATTAAGAAACAGTACGGTTTTAATGTGCCGTTTATCGGCAATATTTACATTCTGCCTTTTGGGGCCGCCAATGTAATGAGCAAAAACTTTATCCCCGGTTGCGTGGTCAGCAAAGACTTGGTTGCCAAGATTGATGCCGAGCGTAAAGGTGCTGAAGATAAGGGTAAAGGCGCTCGGCTCCTGCGTGGTGCCCAGATGTACGCCTTCATGAAAGGTATGGGGTTTGACGGGGTCCATATCGGTGGTCACGGAATGCATGTTGATGATGCACTCTTTATCATCGAAAAAGGTGAAGAGCTCCTCCCCAATTGGCAGGACGAAGTTGCCAAGTTCGACTTCCCACAAAAGGGTGGTTTTTACTACTTCAACAAAGATGAGAAGAGTGCTCTGAATACTGACGAGGAAGCTCCGCGGACCTCACGTCCGGTGGTT
>DAOWHJ010000077.1 GCA_030641485.1 Pseudomonadota bacterium | reverse complement strand
TATAATCTTGAGCCCACCAAAAATGGTCGAATTCTGCACAATCTGATCCAGGGAGCTAATCATCTCTATGACTACCTGTTACACTTTTATCAGCTTTGTGCTCTGGATTTTGTTGATGTGACTGCGATTGTTGGTTACACTGGGCGCGACCCTGATATGGTCCAACTAAGAGACTGGGTGAAGAGTGAATTGGCATCGGGTAAATCATTTCCCGCCGCCCCTTTTCTGCCGCGTCTGGGCGGACGCTATATTGAAGACCCGGAGATTAATCTGCAGGCATTAAAGAACTACCTTGATGCGATGGAAATTCAGAAAAAAGCTAACCGGGCCTCAGCTATCTTTGGCGGCAAGTTTCCCCATGCGACCGGTATTTTCCCCGGAGGCTGCACCCAAAAAGCCTCTATCGATCTGATCATGCAGTATCAATCCCTGATTAAAGAGACGGTTGATTTTTACAAGATGAAGTATGTGCCCGATATTCTGGCGGTGGCCGAAAGTTTTCCCGAATATTGGAATATAGGTCAGAGTCGGGGGGATTTTCTTTCATTTGGCCTTTTGCCCTTAGGGCCTGATTCCAACAGTGATCGTCTCTTTGCCCCAGGCCTGCTCGCACAGGGTCAGGTCGAAGCGGTCGATTTTGGAAAAATTATTGAGGATGTCAAGTATGCTCGTTACTCGTCGGCTTCGGGTCTGAAGGTGCGTGACGGTCAACTTATCCCTGAGCCCCACAAAAGCGGGGCCTATTCTTGGATTAAAGCCCCGCGTTATGATGGCCGGATGGTTGAGGTTGGCCCAGCAGCTCGGGTGTTGGTGGACTATACCACTGGTAATAACAGTAAGTTGAGAGGGTTGGTTGATCAGGTTGCTGGACAAGTAGGGATTAAACCGATGCAGATAAATTCGGTTCTGGGTCGCCATTTGAGCCGGGCCTTGTGTGGTTTGGTGATCGGTGAGTTTCTCTTGGCTGAGACCGAACGCCTTGATCCGGGTGCGCCGAGTATGGCCAAATTTGAGATTCCGGCTACCGGAGAAGGCTTCGGTGCAACCGAAGCCTCGCGTGGGGCATTGCTGCACTATATTCGCCTTAAAGATCACAAGATTGAAAAGTACGAGTGTGTGGTGCCGACCACCTGGAACTGTTCACCTCGAGATGATAATGATAATCCCGGGGCGATGGAGACTGCACTTGTCGGGACCCAGGTTGAGAACCCTGAAGAGCAGATTGAGTCGGTGCGCATTGTCCACTCATTTGATCCGTGCCTGGGTTGCGCAGTGCATTAATTATGAATTAGTTGTTCAGAGATTTTACGGGCTCATCAACTTTGACCCTTATATTTTCATGGGAGATTAGGTAGAATGCAGATAAAAAGACGACAATTTTTAAAGATGGCAGCAGCTATGAGTGCGGCGTTCGGGCTGGGGGGCTTCTCTGCTCCGGTGGCGGCGGCGTTAAAGAGTCTTGATCCAAACAAAATTCCTCGGCTCATCTACCTGCAGGGGCTCTCTTGCAGTGGGTGTTCGGTCTCATTGCTGCAGTCCGAAAACCCCTCTCCCCTCTCCATGATTACTGATTACAGCCAACTCCTTTTTCACGGCGATTTGTCAGCTGCTTCTGGTCGTCGAGCTTTAGAGGTTATTGATGCATTTATTGACGGGAATGCGGGTGATTATTTTCTCGCAATTGAAGGTGCAATACCCGAGGCGATGCCGGAGGCTTGTATGTTTGGCGAGAAAACCTTTGCCAGTTATATTGAGGATGCGGCGGCAACTATGGCTGGAGTAATTGCCATTGGTAGCTGTGCTACTTTCGGTGGGATTCCGGCGGCCGAAGGCAATCTGACCGGGGCGGTTAGTTTGCCGGAGTTTTATAAGAAAAGGAATTTAAAGCCATTAATGATTACAATCCCGGGTTGTCCAGTCCATCCTGATTGGGTCTGGCATACGATTACACACATCGTTAAAGTTGGGATTCCCAAATTAAATCAGTATGCTTCACCTGAGATCTTCTTTGGCAAGAAGGTCCATGAAACATGTCCCCGTTATCACGATTTTCAAGAAGAGGTGCTGGCCCAGAAACTTGGTGATGAGGGTTGTCTCTTCAAACTTGGTTGTCTCGGGCCGGACTCTTTTGCCGATTGTCCCACCCGCTGGTGGAATGGTGGGCAGACCTGGTGTATCGATGCTAATGCACCCTGCATTGGTTGCACCTCGCCGATCTTTGCCCGCAAACGCGATTTTCCTTTTTACCGGCAGAACGGTTCCAGTTAAATCGTTTACAGGTATCGGTCGAGTTCACTTGCGGTCTATCGAGTTAGTCTTAAATGTATTTTTGAAAGGTGTTTTGCGATGTTGCAAACAAGCAATAAAGAGAGTTCTGTTAAAACCAGAATGGTTGTTAGCGTAATCCTGACCCTGTGTTTGACATTGAGTGCGGGCCTGATTTTTTATAATCAGTACATTAGTGGCAAGTTGAGTGACTCCTACTATCATTCGGTTCAGCTTTTGTCGCACTCATTTACCGAGGGTGTGCAGAGCTCACTTGAACGTGGTCAGATGAAGAACTTTCATCGGCTTTTGCGGAGCCAGATTGAGATTGAGGGGGTCAAAGAGGCAGTTCTCTATAATCTTGAGGGGACTCTTGATATGTCTGCAACTGAAACGTTGGAGAAAGGGGTCAATATTGATCAAGAGGTTTGGCAAGAGATCTTGGAAAAACAGCAGGTAATAACTCGTACGGGTGAACAGAGTATTCACATATACACCCCACAAATAATTTCTCCCGACTGTTTGCGGTGCCACCCCGACTGGCCAAGTAAAGGAATTGGCGGGGTTTTAGAGTTGACCTACGATATTAAACCCCTAAGGAGTACGATCAGTAATCAACGGGCGATGTTGTTCGGTGGTGGTTTTGTCTTGCTCCTGGTGGCAAGTGTTGTTATTTATCTTCTGACTGGTTCTTTAACTCGACCTCTGATCCAAATGACCGGGGTTATGAAGAAGATTGCGGATAATGAACTCGATATTGAAATTCCGGCTCAAGAGCGCCATGATGAGATCGGGCGGATGGCTGCTGCAGTCGAAATTTTTAAGGAGAATGCGGTTGAGCGTCAGCGCCTTGAACGAGCTCTGAGGAATATGGCGAACCATTTTGAGGAGTCAGTCTTAACTTTTTTTACATCTTTCACCCAGGATATGCAGCAGATGCAGGAATCGGTTCGGCAAACTAAAGAGGTTGCTGGCCAAACAAGTTCCCGGGCCCAGGCCGCAGTCGTAGTCTCTTCTGAAACTGTCGCCAATGTTAATCAGGTCTCGACCTCGATTGAGGAACTGGTTAGTTCAATTGGGGAGATTCAAGAAAAGATTACCAACTCTTCTGAAATTTCACAAACAGCGGCGGAGAAGGCGGCAGAAGCGAATACTCTAGGTGATTGTTTGGCGACATCTGCGAGTGAGATTGACAAAGTCGTAGACCTCATTTCCGGGATCGCCGGGCAAACTAATCTCTTGGCCTTAAATGCAACGATTGAGGCAGCTCGGGCTGGTGAGGCCGGCAAGGGGTTTGCCGTAGTCGCGAGCGAAGTTAAAGGTTTGGCGGCTAAAACTTCGAGTTCAACAAAAAAGGTTACCAGTAAGATTACCGAAATTCAAAAATTTACCAAAGATTCGGTGCGTGCGGTTAGCGAAATTGATACAACTATTGCCACGATTAATGAGACAATGGCTTTGGTTTTGAGCGCTGTTGCTGAGCAACATGAAACCACGACTGAAATTACTGAAAGTACGCGGCAGGCACTGAACCACACAGAGGAAGTTTCGAATGAACTGGATGGGGTCGCCTCAGCCATTGCTGAGACTGATTCGGCTTTAGAGGAAGTCCTGGTGAAGGTTGATAACCTAATGGCCGGTGGCGAAACTTTACGCAGTGAGGTTGATAAGTTCTTGGCCCAAGTCAGATCTATGTGATGACGTAGCTTCTAATATAGCAACTTTTTATAGCCACAGACCCACACGGACCCACACTGACAAAAGCCTTTTGTCTGTGTGGGTCCGTGTGGGTCTGTGGCTGGGAAGCAGTCTGGAGCTACTTTCAGCGTAAGCCATAAAGCTTCATCTATTGGTAAAATTCAGTGAATTCTGGGGACATAACCCGATTCTCCGGAGTAAATTGGGATTGTGTACCCTGAATTTACGGGTTAGCCGCAACAGTTACAAAGAACTTTATTTAAGTTGAGAAATGTAGTATTGAATCCCGCTTCGTTCGGTTTATTGCTTGTAACTGTTTAGCGTAGTGTGACCCCGTTTATGGGGGCGACAGCAAAGTTAGCCAATTTTCGATGTGACTTAACTGCAAGCTACAGTAAACCGAATATTTGCTATTACTATTTCTTTAACCAGTTAATATTTAAGAGACTTTTACGGAATTAATTTATGGAATATTTTGATATATTGAATGTGATCGGTAATACACCGGTATTGCGGTTAGCGAAAATCTCTGAAAGCCCAATTTTTGCCAAAGCTGAATATCTCAATCCCGGTGGCAGTGTCAAGGATCGGGTTGCGAAATATATGATCTCACAGGCTGAAAAACGGGGCTTGCTTAAGCCGGGGTCAACTATAATTGAGGCAACCTCGGGCAATACCGGAATTGCCGTGGCTTTTGTTGGTGTGCATTGCGGATACCGGGTCATTATTGTGATGCCTGAAGATATGAGTGAAGAACGAAAAAAAATCATTAAAGCACTTGGGGCTGAATTAGTTTTGACTCCAGCTAAAGAGAGTTTGACCGGAGCCGTAAGCAAAGTCAAAGAGATTGCCGCAGGTATTGAAAATTCGCATATTTTAGGTCAGTTTGAAAATCCTGACAATCCTGAAATTCACTATCGAACCACCGGTTCTGAACTGTGGAAACAGCTCGAAGGTAACGTCGATGTCTTTGTCGCCGGGGTTGGCAGTGGGGGCTCATTAGGAGGAGTCGGGCGCTTTTTGAAAGAGCAGAATCCTGATGTGAAAATAGTTGCGGTTGAACCGGAAAACTCAGCTGCACTTTTAGGGCAGGAGCCGGGGCTGCATAAGATCCAGGGGATTGGTGATGGGTTTGTACCTCCGGTTCTTGATGTCTCATTGATTGATGAGGTTATCACAGTAAGTGATGAGGATGCAATTGGAACGGCTCGAAGTTTGGCTCGGCTTGAAGGGTTATTGGTCGGGACCTCGTCTGGAGCCAATGTTTGGGCTGCAATGAAGCTTGCAGAACGTTTTGGTCCAGATAAACGGGTTGTAACAATCCTTCCTGATCGGATTGAAAGATATTTTAGTACAAGTTTGATTTAGGAATTTATAAATATGGAACTTTATAACGACACGCTCGAGAATCTCAGCCAGCGCCTAGCTAAGGGTGAGATCTCTGCGCTTGAGCTGACCCAATCAGTGTTGAAGCGGATTGCTGAAGTTGATGGAAAGATCGGTTCTTACATTACAGTTGATACAGAGGGAGCTTTAGCTCAGGCTACAGCCGCAGATATTAGATTGAAAAGTGGTGAAAATGTAACTCCTTTGACCGGAATCCCTTTAGGGCTAAAGGATCTTATCTCAACTGCAGGTCTGCAGACAACCTGTGCTTCAAAAATGTTGGTTGGCTATCGGCCGGAGTATGATGCGACCGTGGTCCGGCGTTTGCGAGAAGCCGGGGCGGTGATTACTGGTAAACTCAATATGGATGAGTTTGCGATGGGTTCATCGACTGAGAATTCGGCTCTGAAAAAGACCTGTAACCCCTGGAATACGGGGCGGGTGCCTGGCGGTTCCAGTGGTGGATCGACGGCTGCCGTTGCCGCAGCTACGGCCATTGCCACGTTAGGTTCGGATACCGGCGGTTCAATCCGTCAGCCCGCCTCATTTTGCGGGGTGGTTGGTATGAAGCCCACCTATGGTCGGGTTTCGCGCTATGGTTTAATCGCTTTTGCTTCTTCACTTGATCAGATAGGCCCGGTTGCTTTAACCGTCGCTGATGCCGCCCTGTTACTTGGGGTTATTGCCGGACATGACGAGCGTGATTCAACCTCGGTCAATATCCCTGGGGCTAACTACTACGATAACCTGAAAAAGGATATAAAGGGCCTTAAGATTGGGGTCTCGCAAGAGTATTTTAGTGCGGGTCTGGATCCTGAAGTTGAGACTCTGGTACGGAAAGCTTGTGGTCAATTAGCCGATGTCGGGGCTTTGATTAATGAAGATGTTTCACTGCCGCATACTGATTATGCCGTGGCCGCTTATTACCTGTTGGCAACTGCTGAGGCGAGCTCCAATCTGGCGCGCTATGATGGGGTGAAATATGGTTTTCGTTCTGATGATGCAGATGGTCTGGTCGATATGTATCGTAAGACCCGGGCCCAAGGGTTTGGGGATGAGGTTAAACGGCGGATCATGTTGGGGACCTACGCGCTTTCGTCGGGTTACTACGACGCTTACTACCGTAAGGCGCAACAGGTGAGAACCTTGATCACCCGTGATTTTGACAAAGTGTTTGGTGACTGTGACGTTATTGTGGCCCCGGTCTGTCCGACCCCGGCATTTGCTTTTGGTGAAAAGATTGCTGACCCCTTAGCGATGTATCTTTCCGATATCTTGACGATTCCGGTTAATCTGGCAGGTCTCCCAGCGATTTCTGTGCCTTGTGGTTTCACTAAGTCGGGCTTGCCGGTCGGTTTACAGATTATAGCTAAACCTTTTGCTGAAGAGACCCTGCTTAGGGTTGCCTGGCAATATGAACAGCTTGCGGGCTGGTCTGGTCGCCGGCCTGAATTAGAAAAGGGGGCGGTGTAGCCATTATGGATTATGAAATTGTTATCGGCCTTGAGGTTCATTGTCAGCTTTTGACCGAAACTAAAATTTTTTGTGGCTGCTCGACCAATTTTGGTAACCCTCCTAATGAAAACACCTGTCCGGTTTGTACCGGCATGCCTGGAGCCCTGCCAGTTTTGAACCGCAAGGTGGTTGATTTTGCCGTGCGTGCGGGCTTGGCGACCAATTGTGATATCACTCAATCAAGCATTTTTGCCCGGAAAAATTATTTCTATCCAGATCTTCCCAAAGGTTATCAAATATCGCAGTTCGAGCTTCCAGTCTGTGTTGGTGGCTATCTTGATATTGAGGTCGAAGGAGAGCAAAAGCGTATTGGGATCACTAGAATTCATATGGAGGAGGATGCCGGTAAGCTGGTTCACCCTGAGCATGAATATGGAGTCAGTTTTGTTGACTACAACCGAGCCTGTGTTCCCTTGATTGAAATTGTCAGTGAACCTGATATGCGGGGTGCTGCTGAGGCGGTTGCCTATCTTAAGGCTATGCGCAATATTATGGTCTACCTTGAGGTTTGCGACGGCAATATGGAGGAGGGCAGCTTTCGTTGTGATGCTAATATTTCATTGCGGCGTTGGGGTGCACCTGAATTTGGGACTCGGGCTGAGTTGAAAAACATGAACTCATTTCGGAATGTTCAGCGGGCGATTGAGTATGAGGTCGAGCGTCAGCGAGATATCTTGGATGGTGGGGGCTCGGTGGTTCAAGAGACTCGTCTGTGGAATGTCGATCGGGGGATCTCCATATCGATGCGGGGTAAAGAGGATGCGCATGACTATCGCTACTTCCCCGATCCCGATCTTCTGCCGATAGTTATTGAGGATGCCTGGATTGATGAAGTGCGAGAAAATCTGCCGGAACTTCCGGTGGCAAGGCACCAGCGCTTTGTGGCTGATTATGGCATTCCTGTGGTTGACGCAGATGTTTTAACTGCTGATCACAATGTGGCAGACTACTTTGAAGCGGTGGTGAAACTCTATGCTCAACCCAAGGCAATTGCTAATTGGATTATGGTTGAGTTGATGAAGTTCTTGAATGATGATAAGATCAGCATCACGAAGTGTCCAGTTACGCCTCAGGGTCTGGCCGAGTTGTTAGGGCTGATCGAAGATGGTACGATCAGCGGCAAGATTGGTAAACAGGTTTTTGCCCAGATGTATAGTTCTGCAGATAACGATCCTCGGCAAATTGTTGAAAATCAGGGATTGGCCCAGATGTCAGATACTGGTGAGTTGATTTCTATGGTTGATGAGGTTCTGGCCGCCAGCCCGGATAAGGTTAAAGAATACCAAGGTGGCAAGACTAAAATGCTGGGTTTCTTTGTCGGCCAGATAATGAAAAAGAGTAAAGGTCAGGCCAATCCTCAGATGGTGAATGAACTTATTAAAGAGCGTATTGGTTAGCCAGGGTTTCTTGACAGAGACTTTGTTGTGAGACTTCTTTGACTCATTGCTGGGTCATTCTTGTCTCATTGAGAGCGTGTTTTGGTTGAGTGAGTAGTTGGTATGTTTTGTCAGCGGGTTTCTTGGTGCGCAGGGCTAAAGCTAGCTGAGTTGTTGCTAGAACCCTTGTATAATTAGATGGTTATTCTTGTGTGTGGCCTTAGGAGATGCCCGGTTCTGTGGGGTTGAGAGCTTTGAGGCTTGTTGAATGTTTGGTTCTTGTGAGGATTGGCATTAAAAGTGCTGTATCGTTATACATTAGTTATTTTATACGATAAAGCATAATGTAGCGCTCTTGACAGGTTTGGGCTGAACGTCGTGGCGGCGTTGACCCAGATATTTTGGGTCTTGATTTGACGGTTACTCTAAATTAAAAGGTTTATTAGAAAATATGTTTTTTCAGAGAACATTGAAAAAAGAGATCTCATGTGTTGGCATCGGGCTGCATTCGGGAGCAAAGGTTAAACTGGTTTTGAAGCCGGCTCCGACCGGGCATGGTATTATCCTGCAGCGGGTTGAGGCGGGGCGAGTTGTGGTCACAATCCCAGCTCTATCCGAATATGTGGTCGATACCTCTATGGCGACCACTTTAGGCCGTGGTGGTAAGACTATTGGAACGGTTGAGCATTTACTGTCCGCTTTTTCAGGCTTAGGGGTTGATAATGTTTTGATTGAGGTGCATGGGCCTGAAGTTCCGATCATGGATGGCAGTGCTAATCCTTTTGTCTATTTGATTAAGACGGCCGGGGTTAGACGTCAGGTTGAAGCCAAGTCATATATGAGGATGGTTGGAACTGTAACCGTCACTGATGGTGACAAATGGGCCCGGCTCGGCCCTCAACCCCCCTTCGCAAATGCTTCACTCTCAATTATCAGTCATATCGATTTTGACCATCCGGTAATCGGTTCCCAAAGCTATAGTTTCTCCTTTTCTGATGTTTCATATGATCGCCAGATAAGTCGGGCCCGGACCTTCGGTTTCTTGCATGAGGTTGAGTGGCTGAAAGCCAATAATCTGGCTTTGGGTGGGTCTTTGGATAACGCCATTGTTCTCGATGAATTTTCGGTTATGAACGATGACGGACTACGCTTTGCCGATGAGTTTGCCCGGCATAAAGTCCTCGATTGTTTTGGTGATGTAAGTCTTGTTGGTATGCCTTTGATTGGGGTTTTGGAAGCGAATAAAACGGGTCACGGCCTAAACCATATGTTGGTTCAGGCGGTTCTGGCTAAATCTGAGTCCTGGGAAAAAGTGACGACCGGCGAATGGCTGGACGGTTCAACTTCAAGTTTTACAGTCCCGCGTCTGGTCATGGATGAAGCTTATTAGGCAAGCTCGAAAAAGTCTATTTTGTATTCTATCACTGGTGTCGATCGCCAAAAAACCTTAAGCTCTGAGCCCGCAATTTCCGCATACCCTTACTTCTCTTCCCATCTCTACTCTGCAAACCATTGACGAATTGCTTCACTTAGGTGGCCTTAACATCAGCATGGTTCATAAGTTTCTGTA
>DAOWHJ010000160.1 GCA_030641485.1 Pseudomonadota bacterium | reverse complement strand
CTCAAAGTCGGGGTGGTTTGGAACGGAAATCGGGGACATCCACTAATTAACGAAATAATTAGAGCAGATCATGTTTTTTCAGAGCTTCACAACAACAACTTAATCGGCAAGAAATCGCCGAACCAAAGCATGCAGCCTGACCGCGAATAGCCGCCTGTTTTTTTGAACATCCCGGCGCGGCGGCTGATGCAGGTCGTTCGGCGTGAGACGAGTGAGGCAGTTAAATCGGTGTTGAAACCTGAGGATTAAATGAAAAAGAGAAAGCTTCTTCAAAAATTACTATCAGGAACAAAAAATATTCGTTTTTCGGAAGCTATGGCATGTGCTGAAGCATTCGGCTTTCAGTTGGACAGGGTAAACGGAAGCCATCATATCCTTACGCACCAAGGCATTCCCGAATTATTGAACCTGCAAAATGTCAAAGGGAAGGCTAAACCATATCAAATCAAACAATTTCTGCAATTGATAGAAACCCACAATCTCCAGATGGAGGAAGAATAATGAAAGATTATCATATCAATATTTTTTACAGCGAAGAAGATGAGGGATATATTGCGGACATTCCAGACTTAAAAGCATGCTCTGCCTTTGCTGAAAAACCGGATCAAGCGTTAGAAGAAGTATTGGCCGCCAAGAAAAGCTGGCTAGAAACAGCAAGGGCAAACGGTAAACCGATCCCTTCACCGGAATATCGACCTGTTATTTACCAGGTGGCATAAAACAACCTGGGTCGAACTACGTCAAATATTTAAAGATACGGTAAAAACACCCACAGAAGTTCACTTTTTTCACATTAAACGTGAACTTTTCAATGAATTTAAAGTTCATAATCGGCAAGAAATCGCCGAACGAAAACATGCACTTGGCCGGGAACAGCCGCCCGTAGTTTTCTTGAGCATCTCGGCGCGGCGGCTGATGCAGGTCGTTAGCATGTCTAAAAAACACAATAATTTAATGAAAACTATTGTGTTTCACACCCAAAACAACAACTAAACTCCTAGAAACACACAGTTGGTATTGACATTAGTATAATTTGTAGCCATGCTGTAAATATGACAAATATTCATAAGGAGGCTTCATCATGGCAACTAGCATAAAAACAGCCATATCAATGCAAGAAGAATTATTCAAAGAAGTAAATAAGTTAGCAGGTGAGTTGCATGTTTCTAGAAGCAGGTTGTTTGTTATGGCTGTTCAAGATTTCATTGAAAAGAAGAAGAGCCACAACCTTCTGTCTCAAATCAACAATGCATTCAATGACCATCCCAATTCTGAAGAAATTAAAATCCAAAGTAAAATGCGTAAAAAGCAGGCCCGAAAACTCGAGAAAGAATCATGGTAATCGAACAAGGAGAAATATACTGGGTCAATTGGGGAACCCAGTGGTTCAGTGCCAGGATACAGACATCCTCATATTGTTATCCAAAACAATCTATTCAACTCCAGCAATATTAATACGTAATGTGCGCACTCACATCGAACCTGAAAAGGGGTCTTTCTCCCGGCAATGTAGTGCTAAAAAAAGGAGAAGCAAATCTCCTAAAGAAAAGTGTCATAAATAGCACTCAAATTTATACCGTAGACAAAAGCGATCTTTTTGAAAAAACAGGTAAGGTGACTAGTGAGAGATTAAAAGAAATCTTATCAGGAGTACACCTACTCATAGATCCAAGAGAGTTGTAGGCAGAAGGTAATCCGCCTGCTAACAAATTAATAAACTGGACACTTTATAGGTGTTAAATTTTCTTTTTTTTTACTTAACTTTTGGTTCGCACAATGTGTTCCTTTAAGTCGGGTGCCCCTTACCCTGATCGTGATGCTTGGAGGCGGAGATAAAGGATCTCAAGAAGCTGACATCGCAAAAGCCAAACAACGCGAAACCACGCTGGAGGATTGAACCATGATCCGGAAAACACGTATTGCTGATCTGCCTGAATTTGACATGGCCAGCCAACTAAAAGTTGAGCCTCACGGTGCGTCGGCTTGTTCCAATTTCACAAAGAAAGTCAAATTCGATAATTTCTGATAGCATCAAGCAGGCCCTCACTGGTGTATGTGTTAGCAATGATTGTTACGTTGAGACCGACTTCAGCCGCAACTTTGGCCGATATTGGACCAATGCAGGCGGTGGTCAAAGCCTTCAATTTTGTCAGGTGCTGACTGGGGCAATGTTTGACCAGATTTGTGGCTGCCGAGGCACTGGTTATTGTGATGAGGTCAATATCTGCAGACCCTAAAATATTTTCAAGTTTATAGGCTGATTCAGTTGGGAAAATAGTTTCATAAACCGGCACAACATCAACGGTTGCACCTTTTGCGCGCAGCGTTTCAGGCAGGGTTTCACGAGCTTTTAAGGCTCGGGGCAGAAGGATTCTCTGCTCGTTAATATCAGTGCTGGAGAAAAGTTCAATAATGCCTTCTGCGGCATATTCTTGAGCGACCAAACCTCCCTTTAAGCCTCTCTCTTTTGCCGCCAAAGCGGTTTTCGGGCCGACACAGATGGTTTTTAGGTGGGCTAAATTGCTGTGGTTGAGACCTTGCTTTTTAAGGTAGTCAAAGAAGTGGTGAACACCGTTACTGCTGGTCAAAATCAGCCAGTTATAATGGCTCAGTTCAGCAATCGCTTTATACACAGGGTCTGAATCCGGTGGGCCGACAATTTCAATTGTCGGTAAGGGGATCGGGCAGGCCCCAGCTTCTAGCAATATGGTCATGAGACCCGCCGCCTGAGCCTGCGGTCGGGTCACTAAAATCCGTAAGTTTCTTAGCGAATTATTCCTCATTAGCCTCAAAGCACTCTTTCAAGAGTTCACCGGCACCTTGATCCAGTAGGGCTTGGGCCAGATCTACCCCTAAAGTTTCGGGGTCTTTACTACTCATTTTCTCTTTAATGATTTTGCGGCCATCGAGGGCCGCGACCAGGCCGGTAAGGGTTACGGTGCCGTCGTTCGCGACAGTTGCGTGACCGGCAATCGGTACTTGGCAACCACCTTCTAGGGTTTTTAAGAGGGCGCGTTCGGCCCGAATCGCAAGGCCGGTTTTGTCGTCTTGGAAAAAAGCAAGACGCTGGTTGTTGAAATCATCATCACAACGGGTCTCGATGCCCAAGGCACCTTGAGCAATCGCTGGAAGTGAGGTGACTGGATCTATAAGTTCAGTCACTTTGTCATCTAAACCAAGACGCTTGACTCCAGCGTAGGCCAAGATGATGCCATCATACTCACCGCGCTCAAGTTTTTTGAGGCGAGTGTCAACATTGCCTCGTAGGTCCTGGGTCTTAAGGTGGGGAAAGGCGTGGAGGATCTGGGCGATCCGACGCAGACTGCTGGTTCCGATGATTGCCCCAGCTGGCATCTCATTAAGTTTCTTACCTGAGTTTGAGAAGAAAGCGTCACGTGGATCCTCACGGGGCGGGTGGATTGCGACTTTAAGGCCCTCGGGCAGTTCGGTCGGTACATCTTTCATGCTGTGAACCGCTAAGTCAACCTCTCCGGCTAGAAGCGCATCCTCAATTTCCTTAACAAAGAGACCTTTGCCACCAACCTTGGCTAAGGGTACATCAAGAATCTTATCACCCTTGGTTTTAATGACCTTAAGACTGACACTGATGCCGGGGTATTCACGTTCAAGTTCACTTTTAACCCAGTTGGCTTGCCACAGGGCCAAGGCGCTGCCCCGGGTCCCGATTGTGATTGGTTTTACGTTGCTCATTTCAAAGGATCTCCTTAGTTTGAAAATCTAGTCAGGTGTTATCGGACATCATTCTTATCAAGTTTAAATATCTTTCTGATCGTGGTTGCGGGTATGGTTTCGGCACTATCATCTTGAGATTTCAGGTAACTTATCGGGTGATGGAGAAACTTGTTAGCGATGGCGTTAACCATCGCCTTAAGGCGTTGCTCATCTTTATTGCTTAGGTCTGTCAACCCCGCCAAGGTTTTTTTGAGTTCTTGATCTGCGATTTCCAAAACCTGTTCCCGCAATTTTTTAATGGTCGGGGTCACGGCCAGTGACGCTAGCCACTGTTCGAATTTTTCCACCTCTTTGGCTACGAGCTTCTCAGCGAGCTCGGCTTCCTGACGGCGTTGATCGAGGTTTTCGGTGACGACATCCTGTAAATCATCAACGTCGTAGAGATAGATGTTGTCAAGCTCGTTAACCTTCGGATCAATGTCTCGGGGGACCGCAATGTCGATTAGAAATATCGGTCGATTGCGCCGCTTTTTTAATGCTTGAGAGAGCTCTTCGGGGCCGATGAGGTATTCGGGTGAACCGGTCGAGCTTAAGATGATGTCGACCTGGTCAAGTTGGCCACGAAATTTATCAAAGGGGAGAGCGATGCCGGAAAACTCGTTTGCAAGCTGTTGGGCCCGGCTTAAGGTTCGATTTGTAACCAGAACCTGTTCCACCCCTTGGTTGATGAAATGGCGGGCAGCAAGCTCACACATCTCGCCGGCGCCAATCAACATGACCTTCATGTCATTGAGGTCGCCGAAGATTTTCTTTGCCAGTTCGACTGCAGCAAAACTTACTGAAACTGCATAGCTGGCAATTTTTGTTTGGGTCCTGACCTCTTTGGCGATGAAAAATGAACGGTGCAGAAAGCGGTTGAGAATTAATCCGGTGCTTAACTCCTCGGAGGCGATCGCAAAGGCGTCTTTAAATTGGCCTAAAATCTGGGGCTCACCAACAACCATCGAGTCAAGGCTTGAAGCTACCCGGAAACCGTGACTGATGGCAGCCGAATCAGTATGGAAGTAGAGGTTTTCAGCGAAATCTTTAGCATCAATCTGGTGATAGTCAGCCAGAAATTTAAGCAGGCGTTTGTGGCACTCATCGAGAGTTGCACTGATGCCATAGACCTCTACCCGATTACAGGTGGAGAGGATCAATGCCTCACTTAAGCCTGCTTCATCTTTGAGACGCCTGAGTACTTCCGGCAACTCTTCAGCAGTAAAGGCCAGCCGCTCCCGGATTGCAACCGGTGCAGTTTGATGGTTAAGTCCTAAGGTTACAATATGCATAAAAAAGGGTTTATTTAATCGTCAAATTTTGTGGCGTAGGTAGGGGGCCTAATGGGTGTATGAGTGAAGGCCACTCAACATCAGGTTAACCCCTAAGAAGGTAAACATTATCGCGGCAAAACCAATAATTGTTAAGAGTGCAGCTTTGCGTCCGCGCCAGCCCGAATTCATCCGACCATGCAGGAGTGCGGCAAAAAGAAGCCAGGTGATTAGCGACCAAGTCTCTTTGGGATCCCAACTCCAATGTGAACCCCAGGCGAATGAAGCCCAGACTGAACCACTGATAATTCCTAGGGTTAGCAACGGGAAACCAAAACGGAGGCAGAGGTAATTTAATTCGTCCAATTTTTGTAGAGCGGGCAGCTTGTGGAAAATTCCTTTGATTTTTTTCTTTTTGATTAGATGTTCCTGGATCAAATACATTACCGATGTGCTGCATCCCAAAACTAGGAAGGCGTTGCCGGCAAAGCTCAAAAGAACATGTAACGGCAACCAGAAACTTTTTAGAATTGGTGGCTGCGGGGTAATTGCATGGGTGGTTGCCAAGGCCCACAGGGTGAAAATTATCAGTAAGGGAGAGGTGAAAGTACCGAGGGTTGGGATTGGTGTTTTCCGGGCTACCAGTAAAAATGCTAACCCTAAGAGCAGGGCAAAGAATGAGAGTGATTCATGCAGATTCGTGACCGCCAGAGTTTGGGCTTGAATACAGCGGCACAAAAAAGCTAAAAGGTGAAAAACCGAGCCCGCTAGGATAAAACGCTTGCACCAGAGAGTCTGCTGTGGAAGGGGGCGAAAGAGGTGGAGAAACCCGGTCACCATACTGAGGGTATAGAGACTTAAAGCTCCGCCGAGAAGAGCAAGATATATAGTGGTCATTACAGCCTTTTGGTTGAAAATTGTTTACATCCTGACGCACCCGTTTATAATGCTCTCTTTCACGACTGTCAACGCTATTGTCGCTGATAGAGAAAAAGATTGTACTTTTATTTTCTGAAATGCTATGAGACACGGTTGCGTTATTAGTAACTTAAAAATAATTACAAGAAGAAAGAGAGCCTGATTATGTACTTTCCAATCTACCGGCCCCGGCGTCTGCGGGCTGATGCTAATATCCGGCGTATGGTTCGTGAAACCACGCTTTCGGTTGATGATTTTATTGCCCCACTCTTTGTTTGTCCTGGTGAGGGCGTGCGCCGTGAAATCAGTACAATGCCGGGCAATTACCAGCTTTCGGTTGATGAGTTGGTCAAAGAGGCTGAGGAGCTTAAAGGGCTTGGGGTGCCAGCGATTATTCTTTTTGGTATTCCTGAAGAGAAAGATGAACTCGGTACCGGGGCTTACGATGACCACGGAATTATCCAAAAGGCGATTCGGGCCCTGAAAGCTGAGGTTCAGGATCTTATCGTAATTACTGATGTCTGCCTTTGTGAGTATACCTCGCATGGTCACTGTGGGGTGATTGTCGATGGTCGGGTTGACAATGACAAAACCCTTGAACTCTTGGCCAAGGAGGCGGTTTCGCATGCCTTAGCCGGAGCCGACATGGTTGCACCATCGGATATGATGGATGGTCGGGTCGGGTTTATCCGGAATGCCCTCAATAATGCTGGTTTCGAGCAAATCACCCTGATGTCCTATGCCGTAAAATATGCTTCAGCATTCTACGGACCCTTTCGTGAAGCGGCAGAATCGCCACCGCAGTTTGGTGATCGTAAGGGTTATCAGATGGATCCGGCCAATGCGCGGGAAGCATTAAGGGAGGCGGCTCTGGATATTGAAGAGGGGGCTGATATTATTATGGTTAAACCGGCGCTCTCTTATCTTGATATAATTCACTCTTTAAGAAATGAGTTTGATCACCCCCTGGCCGCTTATAATGTTAGTGGTGAATTTGCCATGATCAAGGCCGCAGCGGCCAAGGGCTGGATCGATGGTGAACAAGCGATGCTAGAGTCTTTGTTGTCGATAAAACGGGCCGGGGCTGATATGATTTTGACCTATTTCGCCAAAGAGGCCGCCCGTATTTTATGAGTTCTGTGGTTAAATTTACTCGGAGTGAAGTGCTTGAGATGGCAGGTTATGTTCCCGGTCGTCAGCCCGCACCCGGGAGTAACGTAATTAAACTCAATACCAACGAAAGTCCGTTTCCGCCATCACCCAAGGTTGCTATTGCGATCAAAAAGTTCTTACTTGATGACTTGGTCTTGCGGCGCTACCCAAATCCGCAAAGTCTTAAACTGCGTCAGGTTGCAGCTGCGATCAATGGATGCAAAAGTCAGCAGGTGATCGTTGGGAATGGTTCGGATGAACTCTTACGAGTTTCGCTTGATACCTTCGTCGAAAAAGATGAACAGGTTGCCTTTTTTAGCCCATCATACTCGCTCTATCCGGTTTTGACCAGGATTCGCGGGGGGCAAATTAAATCGCTCCCGCTTTTTCGCGATGGTGTGATCTATCAACCTGATCTGAGTGGGGTTAAACTTTTTTTTCTGACCACCCCTAACGCTCCGTTAGGATTTTCATTCAGTAACGATTATATCAGGGAATTGGCTCGAGGGTTTAACGGCATTTTGGTGGTTGATGAGGCCTACGCTGATTTTGCCGAAGATAACGCTTTGGCTCTGGTAAATGAATTTGATAATTTAGTAGTTTTGCGAACTTTATCAAAGTCTTACGGTTTGGCTTCATTGCGGGTTGGCTTAGGTTTTGCGGCACCAACTTTGATCGAACAGCTCGACAAGGTGCGTGACAGTTATAATCTTGATGGTCTGGCGCAAGCCGGTGCGCAGGCAGCTCTTGAAGATCAGGACTACCTGCGAAAATCTGTGGCCTTGGTAATTGATGAGCGTCAGCATCTGAGCATAGCGTTGCAAGCGTTAGGTTTTAAGGTGGAGCCTTCACAAACCAATTTTATCTTTGTGACCCCGCCGCGGGGTTGTAGTGCGGCGGGTTTGCAGGTCGGTTTGGAGAAAAATGGTATCTTGGTGCGTTATTTTCCCGATCCCCAGTTGGCGCATGGTTTGCGGATTTCGATCGGAACCAAAGCTGAGATGGGTCAATTGATTAATGTAATAGAAATCCTCTTAAAGAATGGAGATCGACAGTAATGGCAATTGCAGAAAAAATCACTCAATTTATGGAACGCTCTTCTTGGATACGGAAAATGTTTGAAGAGGG
>DAOWHJ010000143.1 GCA_030641485.1 Pseudomonadota bacterium | reverse complement strand
TGGAATTATCCATATCCAATCTACCTTTAATAATACCATTGTGACTATTACTGATCCTGGTGGAAATGTAATTGCCCAGTCAAGTGCGGGAAGGGGCGGGATAAAAGGATCGAGGAAGAGCACACCGTTTGCTGCCCAGCTTGCGGGGCGTGACGCACTCAGACAGGCAATGGATCAGGGGATGAGGGTGGCAGAGGTCCGGGTTAAGGGGCCTGGAGTGGGCAGAGAAGCTGCTTTGCGCTCGCTGCAGGTAGATGGCTTTACTGTTACTGTTATAAGAGCTGTAACCCCGATTCCACATAACGGGTGTCGCCCCCCAAAGCGGAGAAGGGTTTAGTAACCTGATATAAGGCACTAGCCTAGCTGGTCTGGGTTAGTCTAAGGAGGAAGTTTTGGCACGATACAGAGAATCTGTCTGTCGCCAGTGTCGGCGTGAAGGGGCAAAGCTGTTTCTTAAGGGAGACCGTTGTTATACTGAAAAATGCGCCTTTGATCGTCGCGCTTACGCACCCGGTCAGCATGGACAGCGAAGAACAAAGATTACTGAATATGGGATGCAACTGCGTGAAAAACAAAAAGTTCGTCGCATTTATGGACTTTTGGAAAAACAGTTTCGCAGCTATTTTGCTAAGGCTGACCGTCAGCGGGGAGTGACAGGTGAAAACCTGCTGGTTCTGGTTGAACGTCGTTTAGACAATGTTGTCTTTCGTATGGGTTTTACAAATACCCGTGCCGAAGCGCGGCAATTAGTAGCGCACGGTCATTTCGTTGTTAACGGCAGTCGGGTTGATATTCCCTCATTTCAGGTTTCAGTAAATGATATAGTAGAAATCTGTGAGAAGAGTCGCAAGCTCGATCGTATTAGTGAGGCTTTGGCTGCAGCTGCAAGGCGTTCTTTACCTCAGTACCTTGAGGTTGATAAAGAGAAGGGCCGCGGGGTGCTGAAAGCTCTGCCGAAGCGTGAGGATATCTCGCAATCGATCAATGAACAGTTGATCGTTGAATTTTATTCCCGATAAACCCTTATTGGTATCCTATATGTCTTTGATTTATAAGAACTGGCGAGAACTTATTAAACCGTCAGAAGTGGAATGTGACGAAGGTACCCTGACCACGACCTATGGCAAGTTTGTAGTTGAGCCTATGGAGCGTGGTTACGGTCTGACTATGGGGAATGCCTTGCGGCGAGTTTTGCTCTCATCTCTGCAGGGGGCTGCCATCACGTCATACCACATTGATGGTATTAATCATGAGTTCTCAGCCATTCCTGGGGTGCATGAGGATGTGACTAGAGTTTCGTTGAATCTTAAAGGTGTATCCTTAAAGATGCACACTGAACAGTCCAAAACAATCTATATTGATGCCAAGGGCAGCAAGAATGGTATTGTTACCGCTGGAGATTTGATTGTTGATCAAGATATTGAGGTTTTAAACCCTGATCATCACATCGCCACCTTGGAGAATGATGCCACGTTGAAAATGGCACTTACCGTTCAAACCGGAAAAGGTTTCGTTCCTGCAGCCCAGATTGGTGACCAGCAATCATATCCAATTGGTACAATTTTACTGGATGGAGTTTTTGCTCCGGTGACCAAAGTTAACTATGTTGTAACAAATGCTCGGGTTGGTCAACAGACTGATTTCGACAAGTTGACGATAGAGATCTGGACAGATGGTGCGGTTGAGCCAGTTGATGCCTTGGCCTATTCAGCTAAGATCATAAAGGATCAGATGGCCGTTTTCATTAATTTTGATGAGAATATTGAGCCGGCGCCTGTCGAAGCTGAGGAAGTTGAAGAAAAAGAGGTAGTTAATGAGAACCTCTACCGTAATGTCAGTGAGCTCGAATTGTCCGTCAGGTCAGCAAATTGTTTGAAAAATGCTGAGATTGATTTGATTGGCGAGCTCGTACAAAAGAGTGAATCGGAGATGTTAACGACCAAGAACTTTGGTCGTAAATCACTCCTTGAGATTAAGGAAATACTGACCAGTATGGGGCTGGCTTTGGGGATGAGTTTACCTGAGTTTGACCCTAAAAATGCTGAGATGATTAAGAAAGTTATGAGTGACGATTACGAAGAGTGATAGTTCTACCATGTGTGAACATTGACCACTTTTTGATTTTGCGAGGAGAATAGAGAATATGCGACATAGAGTATCCGGTCGACGCCTGGGGCGCAGCTCAAGCCACCAGAAGGCGATGTTTCGATCTTTGGCTGCAGCCCTGATTACCCACGAACATATTGAGACAACTGATGCTCGCGCTAAAGAGTTGCGTCGGGTAACAGACCGCTTGGTTACGTTAGGTAAAAAGGGAACCCTGCATGCCCGACGTATGGCTTATAAGTATTTGAATGATCACCAATTGGTCCAGAAACTTTTTGATGAGATTGCCCCGCGTTTCAGTGATCGCCCGGGTGGGTATACACGTTTGGTCAAATCTCGAATTCGTTTTGTTGACCAGGCACCGATGACCTTTGTCCGTTTTGTTACGGATGAGATTTCCGCTCCTGTAGAGAATGAGACCGCTGATGAGACCGTGCAAGATACAACTATCGAAGAGCAGGTTAAGGCTGGGGTTAATGAGGAATTAGAAGCTGCTGCCGATGTTGCTGAGACTGTAAGTGATGCCCCAGAAACTGAAGTAGTCGATGAAGCAAAAGCTGATGAGGCTGATGCCGATAAGTAATTTTTAAGTAGTAGCTAAATTATTTGTATTATTAAAAAGCGGTCTCCATATTTAATGGGGCCCGCTTTTTTGTGTTTACAACCTCACTGTGAGGCTATGACCAATGCATCAATTATTTAAATGACCGGCCTTTATCAAATCTTAATAATTTATTGCTATCTTCGGGCTTAGGTATTAATTGTGACGCTTTGTCGAAGATCAAAAGAGGTGACAGGATGGCCCAAAAGACCGTCGTAATAGTTGAGGACGAGGCTGACATTCGGGATGTGTTGACCTACAACCTTGAGCGGGAAGGTTTTGAGGTGTGGGGAGCTGCGGATGGGAAATATGGCCTGAAACTAATCCAGGATAAGCAGCCTGACTTGGTGTTGCTTGACTTGATGCTGCCAGGACTTGATGGGTTGGAAATCTGTCGTCAGCTGAAAGGCTCAGACAAAACCGCTACCATTCCGATTGTGATGGTTTCAGCAAAGGGAGAGGAGAGTGACATTGTTACCGGACTCGAGCTTGGTGCCGATGACTATGTCGCTAAACCCTTTAGTCCTAAGGAATTTATGGCGCGGGTCCGAGCGGTCTTACGTCGAGGTAATGCTCCTTTGGCTGAAACTGTAGGCACACTAATTGAGCGTGATGGAGTCGTAATTGATATGGAGCGCCATGTGGTTATTGTTGCTGGCGAAACCATCTCTTCATTTACGGCGACGGAGTTGAAGTTGCTTCATTTTTTGGCTTTTCATGCGGGCCGGGTTTTTACTCGTGATCACCTATTGACAACTGTGATGGGGCAGGAGAGTTTCGTAGTTGACCGCAATATTGATGTTCATATTCAATCTGTAAGAAAAAAACTTGGTACTGAACGTAAAGTCATAGAAACGATTCGCGGAGTTGGTTACCGTTTTCGTGATAGTAGACAGTGTTAGAATGGAACTATTGCGTTCACGTATACTTTGGAAAATCTATGCTGTATTTGTTGCTGTTATTGTGATAGCCGCAATTATCGTTAGTGTTATTGTTAGCGGGCTCATAGAAGAGCGGACTTTAGCTGAGGTTCGTCATACATTAGAAGTCAGGACAATGTTTCTCGGTTGTTTGGGGCAGCCTGCCCTGATGTCGGGGGGTGATACCGAAGTCGCTCGCACCATACAATCTTTGGGTCAACGGAGCTCAACCCGTTTTACGCTGATTGGGGAAGATGGGATTGTTATTGCCGACTCAGATAAAGATCATAAGTTAATGGATAATCACGCTTCGCGTCCTGAGATCCTGGATTCAAAATATCACGCTTTTGGAGTTGCGATTCGTTATAGTGAAACCCTGAAAACTCAGATGATGTACCTGGTCAGACCAATCCGTGAAAATGGGACTTTATTGGGGTATGCCCGTGCATCACTGCCCTTGACGTTAATTGAACAGCGGATTAGTGACAGTCGTAAGATGATTTTGTTTGGGATTGGCATAATTACGTTAGTCGCTCTGATCTTTGGTTTTATCCTCGCCCGGCATTTCATTAAACCGCTGCTGGCGATGACCCGGATGGCTGAGGCGATGGCTGATGGTGATTTTAAGCTCTCCTTAAACTCTAGTCGTCGTGATGAAATTGGCCGTTTAACTCAGGCCTTCAACCTTATGGCGGAAAAATCGCGCGAGCGTATTGAAACCATTAATACTGATCGGAGTAAATTGAATGCAATTTTCACTGGTATGCGTGAGGGCGTAGTTGCGGTTGATTGTGCTGAAAGAGTTATTCTTATGAATCAGGCTGCAGCATCATTATTGCAAGTTGGAGGTGCTGAATCTCTGGGAAAGCCAATTTGGGAGATAACCCGCCAACAAGAGTTGTGCCGGGTGCTCGCTGATGCTTTCAAGAGTAGTAGTGAGATTAAGAAAAGCATGAATATCTCCTACGGTATTCATGAGCAGGTCGTCGAGATGCATGCGGTGCCGCTGAAGGGTGGTGAGGATAAAACGGTTGGAGCTATGGTGGTTTTACTTGATGTTTCGGAGCTGAGACGTTTGGAGACCGTACGTCGAGACTTTGTCAGCAATGCTTCACATGAGTTGAAAACCCCGATAACTGCAATTCGGGCTCTGGTCGAGACTATGATCGATGATTTTGCGAGAATGCCGGAAGAGGTACGGCTCTCATTTCTTAAGAAAATTGCAAAACAGGCTCTGCGTTTGTCGGCTTTGGTCGTTGATTTGATGGCCCTTTCACGATTTGAAATTCAGCCGGAATCACAGACTTTAAGTTCGAGGGTTGATCTCAAATTGGTGGTAAGTGACTCAGTTAACTCTCTGGTGTCATTGGCTGAGGCGAAAGGTGTTGGCTTGCAATTTAAAGAGCCTGATGCAGGTGTATTTGAACTGCTTAGTGATGCTGAGGTCTTAGATCAGGCAATTACCAATGTTTTGGATAATGCGATAAAATATACCGCAACCGGAGGTCAGGTGACCGTCTATCTGAAGCAGATTGCGGGTGAGCTAGTGGTTGCTATTCAAGACACTGGGATTGGGATTGCTCTCCACGATAAAGAGAGGATATTTGAACGTTTCTACCGGGTTGATAAAGCTCGTTCGCGTGAGCTTGGTGGTACCGGTTTAGGGCTTGCAATTGTTCGTCATATTGTGCTGGCCCATAAGGGTCGGATTGAGGTTGATAGTCAGCCAGGCCGAGGGACC